>JBBRKX010000446.1:0-5150 GCA_038231675.1 Chthonomonadales bacterium
CACCGCTGCCTATTCATAGAATTCTCATTGGACCAGGCTGGCAACTAAGGAAATTAGACAGCGCGGAGTTGGTGCTGAACCATGTTGTGCAGGGAATTCACCGGCTTCTAACAGCGCGTGGATTGGCTGGCGTAGCGATCGAAAGTAGTAATATTCCATACGATCCCAAATAGAACGATTGCTCGCCTGCGAAAGAGAGTTCTCCATGTCTGAGCCAGATCTCATCACATCCGCTATCGCGTCGATACTTCCAGAGATTGTGGAAACCCGCCATCATCTGCACCAGAACCCGGAGCTCAGTTATCAAGAACAAAACACGTCTGCTCTCGTGGCGAAAAGGCTCAGAGACATCGGCATGGACGAGGTGCGCACGGGGGTGGGCGGACACGGAGTGATCGGCATGCTGCATGGTCGAGCGCAAACCGATGCGGGCTCCAGGACGATCGCGCTCCGCGCCGATATGGATGCGCTGCCTATTCAGGAGGCCAACGACGCCATTGCGTATCAGTCGGCGAACCCCGGCGTGATGCATGCCTGCGGCCATGACGGCCACACGGCCACTCTCCTGGGCGCCGCGCAGACCCTTGTCTCCTTGCGCGACCATATCTCAGGCAACGTTCGATTTGTGTTTCAGCCCGCCGAGGAAGTGGCCGGAGGCGCGGCCAGAATGTGCGCGGAAGGGGCCATGGAGGGGGTGGATGCGATTGTGGCGCTGCATGGATGGCCGGAACTGGAAGTGGGCCAAATAGGAATACGCGTGGGCCCGATGATGGCCTCCGCCGACACCTTTACGCTGAAGATATTGGGCAGCCCGGCGCACGCGGCCATGCCGCACCTGAGCGTGGATCCTATCGTTGTCGGGGCACAGATCGTGATGGCCTTACAGACACTGGTGAGTCGGGAGACTTCCCCGACGGATCCCGTCGTGGTGACGATCGCGCAGTTCCACGCGGGAACCGCATTCAACATTATTCCCGGCGCGGCCGAGCTCAAGGGAACCGTTCGAGCGCTGACGGAAACTATCCGCCATGCGATGCCGGAGCGTCTGGAAAGGATCGTCGCGGGGATCTGCACGGCCTTCCGCGCTACATACGCATTGCAATACCACTTCGGCACTCCAGTGACTCTTAACGACGCAGAGATGGTCTCTCTGGTAGTCTCCACGGGGAGTGATCTTCTGGGAGCTTCGAATGTGGTTACCCTGCCCGCCCCTTCGATGGGCGCGGAGGATTTTGCGGAGTATCTCCGTCATGCTCCCGGCGCGATGTTTCGGCTTGGCGTCGGAGCGGACGCTCCGCCACTCCATACTCCGACATACAACTTTGCCGACGGCGCGCTGCCGCATGGAATGGAGATGCTTTCACGCGTTGCACTCCGTTATCTCGGCAGTCATTTATGAGTTGCCTTTCCCGTCAGGCCCGTCTGACCGGCCCACCACCGGGCAGTTCCCGCCTTTTTCCACAGTACCGTGCCAGGAGAACGCATGATGAGCGACGAACCAGCACCCAGCGTTTTATCCGCCCAAACCGATCCCTCTCTGGCGTGGGTCAAGCCCTACTATACACGTGCCGGCGACTACTGGGGTCCGACAGGAGTGGAACAACAGCACAGGGATCGTCTTTCGGCGCTGACACGGCTGTGTGGGCCACAGCTGCAGCGTGTGCTGGAGCTCGGAGCAGGAACCGGTGAAGCCGCCGCGGTTATGGCCGACGCGGGGCACTCGGTAGTCGCCATCGAATTTAGTCCAACGCGTGCGCCTCATATTCAGGCGCTCGCTGAGCAGCCCAGGCAGGGTTCCCTCACGGCTCTGGAGGCCGATTTCTACAGCGTTTCTCTCCCAGCGGAGTTCGATGTCGTCTGCTATTGGGACGGATTCGGCGTAGGTTCGGATGCCGACCAGCGCCGGCTGTTACGGCGCATTGCATCGCAATGGCTCAAGCCCGGAGGATGCGCCCTCATCGATGTCTTCAGTCCCTACCGATGGGTGCGCGAAGCGGGAAAGGAATGGCTCCTCGACCGCAATCATAGCAGCCATCGTTACCGCCAGAGGCGACGCTTCCAATTCGATCCGCTTCAGGGTCGTTTTCTAGACGAATGGTGCCCTATCAACGACGAGACAGGAACGTGCGATGAAGCCCGCGCCATCATGCAAAGCATACGCTGTTATAACCCCGCTGATTTGCAAATGCTGCTGGAAGGCACGGGGCTATCCCTGGACTATGTGGAAATAGAAGGAAGAGCATTCGATTGTCGATCCACGGATCCTGCGGTAATGGAATCCCTGCGGAAGGCATGGAGCTATTTGGTGCGGCTCGTTGCCACGCCGTAATGTGAAACGATCGCAAGGCCTCCCGAGCGCAATTCACATGACATTCCTGATTCATGGAACAGACGGAGGCGCGGGAGGAGCGCTATCTTCCGTGGGCCGCTTCATCCAGTCCGGAAGGTCTGCCAACGCAACGGACGGCGATGCACGTTCCGCTTTCGCTTCTGCCACCGTCACAGGAATGGGAGCTTCCTCGGGCCGAAGGAACGCCTTCCCACCGAGCGCTATGAGCCCGGCAATGACGCTGACTCCGATCACTCCGGCCAGGATGTATCCCCGCCCCCCCCGATCGCTGGCATAGTCTTGTAGTCCTCGGATGCCTTTGTATCCATGTGCTTCGCGGTCCGCTACCCCTCGGGGCACATATCCCTTTCCCTTCCCTTCGACCTGCTCGATCTGCCTGGCAAGTCCTTCCCGGTCCCATTCTCCCCACGCATCCCCCTTCGCCAGGAGGCCCAGTGGGGACAGCGCGATCAGGGCAAGGAGCCCGATCCATAGCGCGCTGGCGCGGCGCTGGCGACCGATTGGAGCACCAGAGGAAGCCAAAATAGTAGGCGCACCATAAAGAGCGATGCCTGCGCTTTGCAGATACCGCACCACGCACACCGTCACGATCGCTTCGGCGGGCCCGGCGATAAGCAGATGGGTTCCGAGCATGGCGGGAAGGGTGATCTTGAACCCGAACGGAAAGTAGAGGGCATGGCCGTTCGGCTCATGGAACAGAGCGGGCTGAATGCCGAGCAGCACCGCCACGACCGCCGCACCCGCATTCAGGCCGATGTATGCGCCGATACCGGCAAATAGCGCGCGAACGGGCGCGTTTCGTTCCCGATTGCCCGCCAGAAGCTGGTAAATGGAATACCCGACAAAGGGAAGCACAAACGCCATCGTAAAGCAGTTTGCGCCGTAAGCGAAGATGCCGCCATCACCGAAGAAAAGCGCCTGAACGGCCAGTGCGGCGGATACTCCGATACACGCGGCCCACGGCCCAAGAAGCACGGCCAACAGGGTGCCCGCGACCGGGTGCGCGGTGGTGCCGCCCAGAGCCGGAATGTTGAACATCATGATCGTAAAACAAAATGCGGCTCCCAGCGCCAACAGAGGGACCTGCCGGGTTTGCAGGCGTCGGCGCACGGCACGCGCGCAGACCGCCCACACCGGAAGCATGGCAGCGCCGGCGACCGCACACGTCGAAGGACTGAGAACCGCGTCGGGTATATGCATTTTCCACTTTCACAGGAGCGAGGTACAGCGAACCAACCAGGAGCGCCGTAGTGGCGTAACACGATCTACGAATCAGTGCCACGAATCATTCCCTGCAGTGTCTCGAGTATATTAGGGTGCTAATCAAAGTCAGGGCAGATGCGCTGCACGTCGGACCCTGCGTATAGGCGCCTGGGACGAATTGCCCTGATCCTGCTATGCGCCCTATCTATGACTCAGGAGGAATTGTCCCGACCGTCGCGAATCATACTTCTATCTTCAAGCCGATCGCGCATGCATGGCGTTGAAATCAATGCCGCATACCGGGCTGCCATAGGTCGGAAATCTTACACTTTCTTCGGGCAAACCCGCTAACGCTTAAGGTTTTCTCATGTCGCACCCGATTTTGCGCATCCAACTCCTGGGAGGCTTTTCCCTCGCCTATAACCACGTGCCGATCCCCGGCGTTCATTCCGTACGTCTCCAATCTCTCCTTGCTTATTTAATCCTGCATGCCGATATATTCCAACCACGCCAGCAGCTGGCATTTCTACTGTGGCCCGACACGACGGAAACACAGGCTAGAAACAACCTGCGCCAGTTCTTATATCAGCTCCGTCAGGCACTCCCCAACTCAGACCGCTTTATAGCAACAGATACCCATACCATTTGTTGGAAAACAGGTGAGGACCAGGCCATTGATGTGCGTGACTTCGAGCTTCCTCTGCAAGAAGCAGAGGTCGCCCAGCAGCGCGGTGATATCCCTGAAGCGCGTATCAGGCTGGAGCAAGCTGTCGCTTCCTATCAGGGCGATCTATTGCCTGGTTGTTACGATGACTGGATTGCGCCTGAGCGCGAGCGTCTGCGCCAGCGGTGCAGGGACGCTTGCCAGAAGTTGATGGATATCCTCGAGATGCAACGGGAATACTCCGAGGCGCTGCAAGCAGCCCAGCGCCTCCACCGACTTGACCCGCTCGACGAAGGTGTGTATGTATCGCTTATGCGTTTATATGGTTTGAACGATGACCGGGCCGGCGCTCGGAGGATGTACCAGGTCGCCACAGCTACTCTCCGGCGTGAATTCGATGTGGAGCCAGGTGAGGCGCTCCAGGCTGCGTATAGACGCATACAGCGTGCGCCCCAAAGTGCGTCGTTAAAGGACGAAGATACGTCCACAAGCACTTACAGGTTGGTTGGGCGGCAGGCAGAATGGCAATACTTGCAAACGGCGTGGCAGCGTGCCCTGGAGGGAAGAGCGCACCTTTGCCTTATCACCGGCGAAGCGGGTATTGGCAAATCGCGTTTGGCGGAGGAGTTGTTTACATCGGTCACACGCCAGGGGTTTGCTACTGCCTATACGCGCTCGTATGGCGTGGAGGGAAGTTTATCGCTGGCGCCCATCGCCGAATGGCTGCGAAGCAAGGCGTTGCAACCGCACCTGATCTCCCTCGACTCTGTCTGGTTAACAGAGCTTGCCCGTTTGTTGCCTGAGTTGTTAAGCGAACGCACGGATATCGCAAAACCTGCGCCTGTCACCGAATATGGGCAGCGGCAGACATTTTTTGAATCGCTTGCGCGGGGTGTACTCGTAGCACGGCCCCTGTTGCTATGGTTCGATGAC
>JBBRKX010000447.1:0-5132 GCA_038231675.1 Chthonomonadales bacterium
CTGTCGCGCGCGATGGACCTGGCGCACGCCCCAAAATACGCAAGCCAGCAAGGCGAGCATAATAAGCCGAAGAATGCAGGGGACGATGACGGCGTACCGGGGTGCAAGATGGCCCGGCGCCCATATGAGAAAGGCCAGAATGGCAAAGACAATGGCAAAAACAATGGCAAATCCCGCGAGCAGGATGCGCTCGCTACTCTTCTGCATAACTCTTTACGCCTTATGTGACAGAATGGCGCGCTTGCGACTGGGCAGGCCACGAAACGGACGGGTAAGCGGAAAAACTTCCAGTTCATTATTGGCGCCAGGGTCCATAAAAAGGAGGGCGAGAGGCCGGTTCCCCATCAGAAATGGTTTACTCTTCCGGAAATTATGTCCGAACCTGGTGAATAACATGTGGAACGCTTGACGATTCCGCCCTTTCTATTGTATCATTGAATTAATACAATATCCGGGTCAATTCCGCCGTGTTCGGCGGCAACAGGATGTGACGATGCAAATTCATATATCGCCTACGGACGGCGTGCCCATCTACGTGCAGATCGTCCACCAGATTAAGTATCTGGTCGCATCGGGCCGGCTCACGGCAGGGGAAGAACTCCCTCCCATCCGTACACTGGCCGAACAGCTGCTCGTGAATCCCAACACCATCGCACGGGCCTACCGGGAGTTGGAAGTCGCAGGAGTGGTTACCAAGCGCCGCACGGCGGGCACCTATATTTCGGATGCCGGATCGCCGCTGGCTCAGACCGAAAAATGGCGTATCCTCACGGAACGGGTGGACCTCCTCCTCGCGGAAGCGCGACAGATGAACGTTAGCACCGGTGAAGTGATCGATCTGATACGGCAACGGGAGGCCGATATGGACGAAGCGGTCCCCAAACTTCACCAGGGAGGCGAACGCACATGAGCGTCGATGATTTGCACCCCGCGCAGACAGCCATGGACCAAACAGTCATAGACATCGATGGCGTGACACGGCGCTTCGGGAAGACGGTGGCGCTCGACGATGTAAGTCTGACACTTCCACGTGGCGTCGTCCTTGGCCTGGTTGGAGAGAATGGGGCGGGCAAGACGACGATGATCAAGCATATCCTCGGCCTGCTGAAGCCGCACGGTGGAACCGTGCGCGTATTCGGGTGCGATCCCGCCGCCGATCCCGTCGGCGTTTTGGGGCGCATCGGCTATCTATCGGAAGAGGACGGTCTCCCCTCCTGGATGCGGGTGAACGAGCTTCAGCGCTATGCCCGCGCCTTCTATCCAGGCTGGGATCCGCACTACGCCGAGCGCCTGCGGCAGGATTTCGGGCTTCAGCCAACGGCGCAGTTGAAGAGCCTGTCCAAAGGGCAGCGAGCGCGGGCAGGGTTGATGGTCGCACTGGCCTATCGACCGGATCTGCTGCTCCTCGATGAGCCCTCTTCCGGACTCGACCCTATCGTGCGGCGCGACATCCTGGGCGCCATTATCCGAACGATCGCGGACGAGGGACGGACCGTACTTTTCTCCTCGCATTTGCTCGGGGAAGTGGAACAAGTTGCCGACAGGGTGGCGATGATCCGAAAGGGGAAAATCGTCTTCTGCGACAATCTGGACGCCATCAAGGATAATCATATCGGTATCACGCTTCGCTTCCCGGAACCGCGCAGCGCGCCTCCCCTGCTGGACCACGCATGCGCCTGGACGGGCGCGGGAAGGGAGTGGTCGGCGGTATATGCGGGTGGCGCCGTCCGCATGGAGGCGGAAGCTGCGGTCCTGGGAGCCACCGTGGTCGAGCGGCATTGGCCCTCGCTCGATGAAATCTTCGTGGCGCGTTCCAACGCCGTGTCCGCCGCGATCGGGGAGGGGTAAGCCATGCTATCGCCTGCTTTCGGACTGGGCTGGATCCTCTGGCGGCAACACCGGTCAGGCATTGCCCTGGTTGCCCTCTATCTCGGGGTCCTGACGATTGTTTCCCATCTGCCGCCCACCCTATATTCCAGGAACGCAGCCTCAATTTTGACGGCGCCCTTCGGTTTCGGGTTGATCTACCTCATGGGTATCTTCGTCAATTCCGATTCGGACATGATGTCGACGCGATCCGGGTATGCGTATCCTCTCTTTACCCTGCCGGTACGCACTCTCTCCCTCGTGCTCTGGCCCATGTTGTATGGGACCGTCACGGTGGCGACGGTCTGGATCGTATTTGCCGAACTGGTGCTTGCGCCCACCGGGGCCGTTGGGTTTGTGTGGTGGCCCGCCACGCTCCTGGCGGCTCTCATGGCCTGCCTGCAGGCGCTCTCCTGGATGCCGTTTCCTCTGCCCAATCTCCGTGGGATCTCCGCCTTTTTCGTGCTTGCCGCGCTGACGGGCTTCGGCGCCCTGGGCTGGAATCACGGGATTCCCCCCACCGGGCTGGCCATCGTCTATCTCGCTCTGATCCCGGTCGCCGCTCTGGTCGCCGTTCGGGGCGTTGCAACCGCTCGCGCGGGAGAAAATCGTGAACGGGGCTGGCTGCCGGAGCAAAAGGCATCCCGTGCGACGGGCGACGTTTCTGCCCCTTTTGCGTCCGTCGCACGGGCGCAGCTCTGGCTGGAATGGAAGCGCAACGGTCTTCTGCTTCCCCTCCTGACGCTTCTCCTCTGCGTCCTGTTCGCCCTTCCGCTGATGCTCGCGCTTCGGGGCGGGCACGTGGACACGCCGCTGGGCATCGGCGAAATCCAGGTGCATATCACCGTGCGCCTATGGCTTATCACTGCATTGTTTCCGCTCCTCTGCGCTCTGACCACCGGCTGCTGCCCGCACAAAGCCGAGACATTCCGGCCGGATCTTTCTTTGCAGCCGTTTCTGGCGATCCGTCCGCTCTCCTCGTTTGATTTCGTTCTGGTGAAACTGCGATTGGCGCTGCTGAGCACCCTCAGCGCCTGGGCGGTCTGGCTCCTCTTTTTCGCCGGCTGGCTCCTGCTGCCCGCGCACACTGCGGCGAGCCATGGCGCGATCGGTCACCTGCTCCTGCACATCATGACGCTCCGAGCAGCGATGGTTTTTGTCGTGCTTCTGGTGCTTCTCGTGAGCGCTACCTGGAAGAGCCAGGTGTCGGGTCTCTGGGTGGAGCTGACCGGCCTGCGGTGGCTGATTAACAGCTACGCCATCGCCCTGCCCATGTTCCTGACCACGCTGATAGGCTGGTCGATCAACCGCTGGACTGGTGACCTGGCGTTTGGCGCGGCTATCCTGCGTGCGCTGCCGGCGCTGGCCTTCTGCGCCCTGGCAATCAAGGCAGTCGCCATAATCGGCGCGCTGTATACTCTTCACACATGGCGCCTAGCTTCGCCCTCGCGTCTGCTCGGCATATCGGTCGCCTGGCTTCTGATCGCCGCCGGGTTAGGGGCTCTTCTGCACGCGGTGGCGCCGGCAGGACTCGTGCCGACACATTATATCTTCCTCGGCGTCCTTCTCTCCCTTCCCTTTGCGCGACTCTTGATGGCCCCTATCGCCCTTCACTACAATCGCCATCGGTGACATGGGGCCGGAGGCTTTGTGTCTATTTGCCAGGAGCCTGCTTGAAGCGGGCGCGCCAGTTGTTCCCAGAGGATACAGACCGTCAGGCCATGTACGGGCGCTCGCTCGATAAGCCGCCGGAGGACTTTGTCGGTTGGATCCTGGCGGCCTCGATAGCCGGGGGGCTGAGTGTGTAGTGGCGAGCGACCTCCCGTTCGGTCAGGTTGGAGGGGAGGCCGGTGAGACGCTCACGTTCTTGAGGGGTGAGAAGGACCGGCGACTTGGACGCCATAGCACGCTCCAGACGGAATTATCCCGGAAGGGTTAGCAGTCTCTCCTTTAACTGCTGGCGTGAGGGCAATGTGTAGTGGACGGTGGTGGCGATGGCCAGGGCGCCCTCCCTGGTCTGGTGGCCGGCATAGACAGCGATCTCCTCCAGATGCCATCCGGCTTGTCGTGCGCGGTGCGCCCAGTCGTGTCGCAGATCATGGAAAGTGATCGCCTGAACCAGGGGATGCTGGTCATGCGTCACCAGCCTTTTGAGTCCGGCCCATAGAGAAAGGTATAAAGAGCGCGCCGGGCTTCGTTGTGCAGATCGAGCGTGCGTGTCTTCCCGCCTTTGCCGTCCAAAATCGTGACGGTTCCAGCGCGGCGGTTGATCTCACACTGACCAAGGCGCAGGGAGGCGATTTCGCTGATTCGCATACCGGCCCAGTATGCCAGCGCGAACACGGCAGTCAGCCGCCTGGAACCGCTCTGCTCTACCAGGGTCTTCACGACATAGCGCTGATCTTCGGTCAGTTCCGTAGGCGCCAGTGAGGCGACCACGGGGCGCTGGATCTGTGCCGCAGGATTGCGCTGGAGCAGGCCTTCGTCCATGGCCCAGCGGCAGAACCTGCGGATGGCCGAAAGCGCCTTGCTGCGTGTGCGCGGCGCGCGATCTGCAGCGGACAGCGCGTCGAGGTAGCCTTTGACCGCCGCTTCCGTAAGCAACTTTATTTGGAAGGGCGATCCGCCGGGGCGCGTTCCCAGCCAGGCCGCGAGGTCTCGGAGGGTTGCTCGGTAGGCTTGAACGGTTTTCGGGTCTTTGCCGCCGAGGGACCGTTCAAACGCTTGCAGAACATCGGAGTTCTCCAGAGGCAGAGTGTTGTGCGAGGTGTCAGGCATCCGCATCCGTACCCTGCTCTGGCTCGATAGGATCTTCCTCTGAGGAAGAGAGGCGACGTTCTCGTTCCCAGAGCGCCCGTTCCTGTTGTATCTGCCCCTGGAGTTCCTGTTCCGTTGGCAGATAGAGCTGATAGCGAGCAGTGAATATCTGCTTGTTGTCTTCGGGCAGTGTGTAGCGTACAACCGCCTCATTCTTCTCTGCACAGAGCAGCAGACCGATGGGAGGGTTTTCGTACTCGGCGGTCATCTCACGGGCATAGTAGTTGACATACATCTGCATCTGGCCTATGTCCTCATGGGTCAGCTTGCGGACTTTGAGATCCACGAGGACAAAGCAGCGCGCCAGACGATTGTAGAAGACCATGTCCACATAGAAGTGATCGCCCTCCAGGGTGATCCGCTGCTGGCGCGCCATGAAGGCAAAGCCCTTGCCTAGCTCGAGCAGGAACTTCTGGAGATGATCCATAAGCGCCTGTTCCAGGTCGGCC
>JBBRKX010000448.1:0-5130 GCA_038231675.1 Chthonomonadales bacterium
AGGTTATTCTGTGAGCACGCGACATCCGCTTCGCTGGAACCGACGGTGAACTCATCGGTCTTTTTAACCGCAACGTCCTCGGACACATGCTTGACGAAGGGCAGGGCCGCAAGTCGGGCAAGGTTCCGCGATGGGATTCGGGCCGCAATGGAATGGACAAGCGAAAGATGCCGGTAAATGTCCACTCGCAGAGAACGCAGAATTGTCGAACGGTCGTCTGTCAATGCTCCATCGATCTTAACAATTACGGATGTCCATCCGGAGGTTCGATTGGAAGCGAAACGATCTATAAAAGAGTCGTACTTATTTGCAGCCGGACTCGCTGCCACGGGGGCGCGCACTCCGGCCAGCACCGAGCCGGTCAGGAGCAGCGAAGTGATCCCGGCCGTTGTTCGCCAATGGCCCGGCGCTCCACGCCGAAGCGGAAAATAGTCTAGGAGATTCATATTTGTTTCCTCGTGATGGTCACCGCACGTTTCGCGGAAGGACGATCTTTCTTGCCAAAGAGCATATTGTATCGAAATTTGTCTCTGTGAGCCAGAAGAGTGTCGTGTCGCCTTGCAGGCTGATCGGCGCTCTGATCTCTTCGCAATGCTCATCAGACATGGGCCTCCGCCGAGAGACAGATCTCAATTTATGGTGCGTCAGTAATCTCTGGTAGTGAAGATTATGCCAATTCGTAGGGTGAGGATTGCTGTTCTAAGTGCTGGTTCTTGTATGCGAAGGTGTGAAAAAATGCGCGGCTTATTGGCGTCGTGGTTCACGCGGCATCCTGGAACGGAAGCCCACTTTCCAAATACATTGCGTTCGCGGATTTTGGGGCGGCCGCCATACGGCCTAGCTTTCGCT
Organism: Chthonomonadales bacterium; assembly: GCA_038231675.1. Lineage (GTDB taxonomy): Bacteria > Armatimonadota > Chthonomonadetes > Chthonomonadales > Chthonomonadaceae > JBBRKX01. The sequence continues at coordinate 850 of JBBRKX010000448.1, forward strand.
CTGTCTTCATGAGGTACATGTTCGAATCTGCGGCTGACAGCAGGGTGGTGAAGTCCCGCCCGTCGGGAGGATAACAGGCATATCCAATACTGGCGCCCAGACGCAATGCACCCAGCTTTGGGTGAACAAGGCCAGGGTTGTACATTTCTACCGCTTCGGCAATCTGCCGCGTCCTATCTTGCGCTTCCCGTTCTCCGGCTTCATTCAGGACGATCACGAACTCATCTCCGCCATAACGCGCTACTATACCGGATGCGCCTATGATCTCACGGAACTTCGCCGCCAGCTCTTTCAGCACCTGATCGCCCTTCTGGTGGCCGAAATTGTCGTTGATCGGTTTGAAACTGTCCAGATCGATACAGAGGATCGCAAAGGGTTGCTCCGGGTCGTTCTGGTGGGCAGAATTAGATAGGGAAAGAGCGCCGGAGTCGGCTTCCGGAGACGGAATATCGCACCGGCTTACCATATACTCCGCAAGGTAACGCGCATTATACAACCCCGTCAGCGAGTCTTCCATGGCATGGCTGCGTGTCCTCTCGAAAAGGATGCCATTGTAGAGAGCCATGGCCGCCCGTTCCGAGATGGTTTCGAGAAGTTGTTTGTCATGCGCGCTAAATGCTTCCGCACACGGATGGTACAGGTTGATTGTTCCCAGAACGGAGCCCTGATGCGTAATTGGGACGATCAATGCGGTTTGCAACGGAACCCACTGCGCCGACTCCGAGCTGGTGAGCATTAGATCGTCGGCGTCGTACTCTCCGAGATAGCTTTCCTGTGTTTCGACCACGCGGAGCGAAAGGCTGGCATGGCTTAAGGAGCGAGAATTCTGAAAATATTCACGATTCACGCCGACCGCCGCGCGAGTCGTCAGGGCGCTATCGTCCTTGAGAAGAAAGAGACAGGCAGTTCCGGGCATAATGGCCTCCAATTTCCGCGCGAGGATATCCAGCGTTTCCGTCAGCCCAAGACTCGAGGAAAGCGTTTGCGCTACTTCGTACATGGCCCATAGTTCAGAGGACGCGCGTTGAATGTCCCTGGCCGCCTGGTCCGACTTACTGATGCTCGCCAGTGGTGCTGCGGATATGGGATTCGCGACCAACGGTCCCACCCCTTCTTCCGCCATTTCCGCCACCACTCCGTCGATGATCTGAAGAAACACCTCCACGATAGCAGGATCGAAATGTGTTCCCGAATCCTTCTTGATGACGCCGCAGGCTTTTTCGTGGGTCCATGCCGTGCGATAGGAACGGGAGGAGGTCAGTGCATCGTAGACGTCGGCAACCGCGAGAACGCGGGCCAGAAGCGGAATGTCTTCTCCTTTCAGTCCCTCCGGATAGCCTGTCCCGTCCCACTTTTCGTGATGATATTTTACAACCGGCAGCACCGGCCACGGGAAAGCCACGGGGTCCAGGATAGCGGCCCCGATCTCGGGGTGCTTTTTGATCTTCGCGAACTCTTCGTCGGTGAGCCGGCCCGGTTTCAGCAGGACGTATTCCGGCACGCCCAGTTTTCCGGTGTCGTGCAGGAGCGCGCCCGTGTTAATTCCCTCCAACTCCACCCCGGTGATGCCCATCTTTTTCGCGGTGGCGACGGCGTAGCGTTGTACTCTGAGGATATGCTGATGTGTGTACTGATCTTTCGCATCGATGGCAAGCGCGAGACTCTTGATCGTCGCCAGGTACAGGTCCGCTAATTGTTCCTTACCGGCTTGCAACTCTTCGATATGCCGCTGCTTTTCTTCTGCCCGCGACGTATAAACTGCGTAGGACTGGTAGGTCAGGTAAGCAACCGGAGAGAGAAACAGAATGATCGCGGCGGCGTGTCTCCCAAACAATATCATGGCGAGCGTGCTGACGCAAGCGCCGGCGAAATAGCTTGGAGCCGTCCACATAAACGCCTGCTTCCAAACGTGGAAAGGCTTTTGTTCCGAACATAGCCCGATGATGATGGCGACGCCTCCCGTATTGATCACAAAATACGTGAGCGTGGAGGCTACGATGGCGGGGAACGTTTCCAGGGGACGCAGGGCAAGCGACCACCGGTTTAGAGCAAGAAAAACCATGCCTGCCGACCAGGCTTCCACGGATGTCAGCGCGACATTGAATAAGAGTTGATGCCAGCGTTGGCGTTTGGGAAACAGACAACTGGATAAGCTTCCCGCCGTTTCCACGAGCCAGCCACCAAACGGCCCAAACCGGAGCATCGCCGCGAAAGTGATCACGAATCCCAGCGACATGGAGCCCGCGTCTTCCATGCCTTTGTGACGTAACAACACGATCTTCTTGCTGCCGGCGAGAATTGCCAGCATCAAGAAGACGAAAAGATCGAGCGGATCCGAGTGACCCTTCGGTCCCACGGTGCACCATGCCGCCAGAGCGCTGCCCAAACCCAGCATAACTACCAGTAGGATGTAACTCTGCGCTTTGCGCGGAAGATCCCGCATTGTACTGACTCCGTGTTCTCCGCCTAATAATGAAGTAATCCACGGTTTTTATTCCACGTAATCCCCGTAAGACTAACGGAATTCTTCTCAAACGTTCAAACCTATGAAGCATCGATCCCACAAACCACATTTTCTATGTGAAATCACCCTGAAAACACGGCATAAGAGTGCAGGGGAAGACGAATAGAGGCCCACCCCTTTGCGAGAATCAGGCGTCTTCGGTTCGCATGGACACAATATCGAATGGCATTCGCCCGAATGCTCGTCGTCATGGAAATGGATTTCAGACGGGGCCAGAGGAAAAAATTAATGCGGGAATCAAGAAATAGGGTCGGGACTCGGTTTGCATTCACGCTTGTGGAGTTGCTCGTGGTGATCGCAATCATCGCGATCCTCGCCGCAATGGTGTTCCCGGTTTTTTCACGGGTGCGTGAGGCGGCGAGGAAGACATCCTGTATATCGAACTTGCGCAACCTGGGCGCCGCCGCAATGATGTATACACAGGATTACGATGAAGCATTGCCGGCATGGAGAAACTGTCCGGTCACTCCGGTGAACGGTGGGGACGCTTGCGCCGCCGACGGCGGAGTCGATTCTCTCTGGGTAAATACCCTGCAGCCCTACGTAAAGAGCAAACAGGTATTTCTTTGCCCTTCCTTTGTCGAAGCTAACACGGCGAACGCGATGGATCAGTCGGATTGCGATGGCGATGGGACACCAGGCAGCGGATCCGGCGGCGTACTCCCTCCGACCGCTTATTACTCTCATTATGGGATGTCGTATCCGCTTACCATCAATGCAGGACAGTGCGACACCGTGGGCGGCAGCGCCTATCTTTCCTTTGTGGGAAGTGGGTGGACACGAGACGGCGGCACATACCATTTCTACACCGAAACGCTGTCCACCATCACCACGCCATCCCGTACGGCCTACATCAACGATGGCGCGAGCTTTGCATTTCAGTCGCCCGGTGGGGCGTTGGTCGGCAATCTTTTCGGTTGTGAAGGCCGGTTCCGGCATGTGGGAGGCACCAATCTGATGTTTACCGACGGGCACGCCAAATGGGTTACCGATAACCCCGAGCGCCATCTGGCAAAAGACGCGGACGGGTGTTTCTTTGAAGAATACTACGCAAAAGACAAATGACGGAAGAACTCGGAGTGCCGAAGCGCTCCGATAGAAATAGATGGAAAGGCGGATATCCGAATGAGTATCGAAGCACCAAAGGCGTATAATCTAGATTCGAGGGTCCCGATGACCGGCAGACCGGTGCCGCCGAAAGCACCTCTGTCTCAACAGAAAAGCCGATCCTTTTCATGGAAGTTGCTTTGGATAGCGCCGGTGCTGATGGCGCCGCTTGCGGTGGCCAACTATTTACTTGCCCCCGTGGACGCGCCCACACAGTCCGGGGCAAACGCGCATACGCTCTACTACCGAGGCGCCGATTTTCATGGCAGGCATCGGGCGGGCGGAGGGTAGCCCCGTATCACCGTCGTCACGCCTATCCGATCTCAACAATACGCCGGGGTTTCGTCAATTGCAGGAGTCATACTACAAAAGCCTTCCCTGCGTAATGGGCAGAGTGCCCGATTCGAATTTGACCTGAGAATAGTATCGATATGATCCAATAATCAGAACAACGATGCATTGTCACCCTACGATGATACGATGGCCGCTCTGCATACCGTTGGACGCATGGATGCCGGACACGCATGCCCCGCGCATGTTTGCGGAGTCCATTCAACCGCCAACCGTGGAAGCGTGTGGGGTGGGGCGCAAAACGTGGCGCCACATTTCTAGAGGAACCGGGATGTCGACTGTTCACGCATGGCTGACTC
>JBBRKX010000449.1:0-5124 GCA_038231675.1 Chthonomonadales bacterium
ACTGATCTTCTCTCAAGTCGCTAATAATGGACCGTCTATTCAAACCAGCTTGTAAGAGGTGCTGCTCTCGCCCGAACTATTACCAATTTATGAGAAGATCAGTAGGGTATGAGGGTCTGCAAGTCCCCCTCTCCCTGAGGCGGAGACGCGGGGGGAGTGAGGATCCCAAAACAAAGCCGGAAGCCCATTTTAAGGGCCGCCGGCTTATACAAATATCCGCTATGAAATTACGCGAACGTCCTGGATTACCAGCGACTGCCGCCGCCGCCCCCCCCGTAGCCACCGCCGCCGCCACGACCACCACGGTCGCCGCCGCCGCCACCTCCGCCGCCGTATCCACCGCCGCCACCACCTCCGCCGCGTGGTCTGTCTTCACGGGGCTTCGCTTCGTTCACGGTCAGCGTACGGCCGCCCATCTGCGTGCCATTCAGAGTGTTGATGGCCGCGTCCGCTTCGGCGTCATTTTCCATCTCGACAAAGCCAAATCCCTTCGCCTGACCGGTGTATCGATCGGTGACGACGGTAGCTTCTTTTACCGTGCCGGAAGCTGAGAAAAGGTTCTCAAGATCTTCCTCGGTTGCCGAGTAGGGCAGGCCGCCCACGTAAATTCGTTTCGCCATTCTAACCAAGCTCCTTCTCGAATCAAACAATACGAGGACAATGGGCCCCGAAATCCCGATGTCACGCATGCAACGAACAGAGGCGGAAAAGCCAGACGAAAGGGGCGGTTCGAACGGATCGAATCACCAACACTCGCGCGGATATACTGTCGCCCGTTCTTCTCTCCGTGAGACCGATAAACAAGTATACAGGCCTTTAAGAGGACTGTCAAGCACAATCGCACGGGAATCCAGGGGAATTCCAAACCCATGATTTGGATCGGTTTTTGCCGGATATTCGGACGTTATTCATCTCGCCGTTTCGCTCGAATCCACGACTGAGGTATCATAGAAAACAATGGAGATCGACACAGACCTGTGAACGCCCATGTGGCATGCCTCTCGTTCGAATTCGGAAAGTATCTATCCGCCTTATGAAGATCATGGTTATGACCGGCCCTTCCGGAGCCGGAAAAACGCACGCCCTGCACAGTTTTGAAGACGCCACCTATTATACGGTGGACAACCTTCCACCCCGCCTTCTGGCGCCGCTGGCCGAATTTTGCCTGTCTGAGGGATTCGACCGTGCGGCCGTAGTCATCGATACACGCTGCGGTCCCACCCTGAGCGAACTACCTGCGGCTATCCTTGCGTTAAGAAAAGCGGGACATCAGGTGGAAACTCTTTTCCTGGACTCGAGCGACGATGCGCTTGTTCAGCGTTTCAAAGAGACCAGGCGTCCGCACCCACTGTTTCAGCTTCCTACGGACGGCATCATCAATGGCGGCATCCTGGAGGCGATTCAGGCGGAGCGCAAGCAGCTCAAGCCTTTGCGCGCCCTTGCGGACCGTATACTCGACACGAGTTCCGTGACTCCCACCCAGTTGCGGGATCTGCTGCACGCGGCCTTTGCGCCCGATTCGCGCCCGGGATTGCTGGTGACCATCACCTCCTTCGGATTCAAGTATGGGCTTCCCATCGACGCCGATCTCGTGTTCGACGTCCGGTTCCTTGTCAATCCCCACTATGTTCCCGCGTTGCGCCGGCTCGACGGTCGGGACGCTCCCGTGGCCGAATATGTTTACAACGATCCTCTCACCATTCCTTTCCAGGACAAGATGGAGGATCTCGTTGTCTTCGCGCTTCCGCAATATCAGAAAGAGGGCAAAGCCTACTTGAACATCGCCATAGGCTGTACGGGAGGCCGGCATCGATCCGTGGCCCTTTCGGAGGATCTCGCGGCAAGGCTCCGGCGCAAGGGATATCATGTCGCGCTCCGGCACCGCGATGTAGGAAGAGATCGCCAGCCTCAGGATCTGGATACGTCGATCCCCAGCGACGATGCGCCGTTCGACCAGCCGGACGGTGGCTGGCATATGGATGCGCTGCCCGAGCCCGATAAACCATGAAACAGCCCCCTACTTTCCTGAAGTGGCTGCATCCCGGCCTGCATATCAAGCGCTGGGTATTCCTGGCGTTTCTCGGCTTCTTTGCGTTTCTCGTTGGAACCGGGGTCATCAGTCAATCGCATCCGCCGGGCACGGAGCCGCCGCTCGCGATACGTATCGCCAAATGGATCATAGAGCGCATTAGTTCCGCCCCGCAGCATCCGTGGCTGCGTCCTCCCATTATCGGCGCCATACTCACGGTTTGCGGTGCGCTCCTATGTCTGATCGCGCTGGGAAAGCTCATCTACTCGCTCACAAGCGCGATCGATCCGGAGATGACGCCCGGCGATCTCGTCGACATCATTTATAGCCGGAGAAAACTCGCCCAGGGGCAGCGGATCGTGGTCGTGGGGGGAGGAACAGGTCTCTCGACGATGCTCCGGGGCTTAAAGGAGTATTCGAGCAACATCGCCGCCATCGTAACGGTCTCCGACGATGGAGGGTCCTCAGGCAAGCTTCAAAAGCAGCTCAATATTCTGCCGCCGGGCGACATTCGCAACTGTCTGGTGGCGCTGGCCGACTCCGAGCCGCAGATGACGGAACTGTTCCAGTACAGGTTTCGGAACAACGTTCAGCCGGAGAAACTGGATAAACCGGACCGGTCTAACGGGGAAGTTTCGGTTGCGGCGGCGGGGAGCACGGGGTACGGCGAAGGTCTGCGAGACCATGCCTTCGGAAATTTGCTCATCGCCGCGATGTGCGCCATCAACGGAGGCGATTTCGAAAAAGCGGTCCGAGAGACGAGTCGCGTTCTAAACATTCGCGGGAGAGTCCTCCCTTCCACGGTCACTCCGGTGCGGCTGCGCGGTGAGATGGAGGACGGCTCTTTTCTGGATGGCGAAACGGCGATCGCGCACTCTCCATTAAAGATCCGCCGCGTCTCCGTGGTGCCCAACAATCCCTGCCCTATCGATGAAGTCATCGAGGTGCTGGAAAGCGCGGACGTGATCGTGTTGGGGCCAGGCAGCGTGTTCACGAGCATTATCCCCAATCTGCTCGTGCAGGGGATCCCGGAAGCGATCCAGCGCTCGAAATCCAAAAAAGTCAATGTCTGCAACGTGATGACGCAGCCGGGGGAATCGGATGGTTTTTCCGCGTTCGATCATGTCAAGACCATCGAGCGACATGCCCGGCGCAGAGTGTTCGATTATGTGCTCGTCAATACGGGCCAGCCCAGCCCCGACTTGATGGCGAAGTATCGCAAAACGGGTTCCGTACTGGTCGAACCGGATACCGATCGCATCAAAGCGGAGGGCTATCGGCCCATCCCAGGCAATTTCATCAATCAGACCGACGTCGTAAGGCACAACTCCACGCTGCTCGCCGAAGCGATCATGCGCCTGATCAAATGAACGATCCTATAATCGTTATTGCCGCGTTGCCCATCAAGTCCGGTGGTCAGCGTTTCAGCATGCGTGCGCGGAATTTTTCACCCAGCTTCGTCCCCAAAATGCCCAGCGGCGGCCAAAAAACCACTCCGACGATGCCCACGAAGAGGTGACTTTCAACCCAATGGACTGGATCAGATGCCAAAAGTGGGGGGAAGATTTGAAGCATATCCAGCGAAAATAAAACGGCTGGAAGGAAAAAATAGGCGGCGGCAAGAGCCGCAACCGCATTCCTCGTTCCCATGCCGGCACGCCGTTTCGCAAGCAGGCCAACCGCTAATCCGGCTATAAGCGGAAAGCCGAGCGCTTCTGCTCTCTCCATTCCGAGTCCGCCAATACCGACCCCGGAAGCAAGACTGTAAGCAAAGCTGGTTTCCGCGATTGCCGCCGCCGTTCCAAAAACACCCAGAGCCAGGACCGTCGACTGCTTGGAGCCATTCCAACGAAAGAAACCCGTTTTACGTTCGACTACTTTGGCCCGCTCATGGACGGCGTTGCGCGCGATCTGAAGCTGCGCGATCGCCTCTCTGGCAGCATGCTCCGGAGAGCTGCCGAGTTCCAGATAAGCATGTGCGATCGGAAGAGCCATCTGAAGCATGGCAACGCGCTGCACTTCCTGCTCTTCAGGGAAATTCGCAAGCGGAGCAAGAGCCCGGCTTATAGCGCGGTCGACCGCCCCGTCCAGTTCGGTCCGCTCCTCGACTTGCATGGGAGGAGCGGCGCCGTAGACTTCCAATGTAACTTCTTCCGGCGTAACTTGTTCCTGCTGCAACATGCATGCCTCCGTGAGATGTCCATAAAACGGCGCACTACCGGCCGCGCATTTGCCTGGCCGCGTCTTGTTCATTCCAAAAGGGCTGTAACACGTCCTACTGCCGATGGCCCAGAATGGTTTCGCCGGTTGCGTCCATCATTGTGTTTAGATGGCGCGCAACTGGTTTACTTCATTCTGAATATTGACGAGGTTCGCGTAGACGCCATCCAGTTCCATCAGCTCGTCGTGCGTGCCGCACTCGGCCATCTTGCCGTCTTTCATCACCACGAGCCTGCTCGCGTTCCGCAAGGTGCTGAGCCTGTGCGCGATGGCAAAGGTGGTGCGGTTCTCGATGAGGCGGGAGATCGCCTCCTGGATCTGCTTTTCCGTTTCGGTATCCACGCTCGCGGTCGCTTCATCCAGGATCAGAATGCGCGGATCGTGCAAAATGGCGCGCGCGATCGAGATACGCTGCCGCTCTCCGCCCGACAGCCGCTGACCTCGCTCGCCGACCTGGGTGTCGTAGCCATCCGGAAACTTCAGAATGAACTCATGGCAGTTGGCCGCTTTGGCGGCGCGCATCACCTCTTCGACCGTGGCGGTCGGTTTGGCATAGGTGATATTGTCCCGGATGGTTCCAGGGAAAAGAAACGGTTCCTGAAGAACGATCCCCAACTGGTGCCGGAAGTCTTCCTGGCGGATCTTACGGATATCGATGCCGTCGATCTTGATATTTCCTTCGGTGACGTCATAGAAGCGCGACAACAGATTGATGATGGTCGATTTGCCCGCTCCGCTGTGTCCGACCAGGCCGATCATCTCTCCCGGCTGAACGTCGAGATCGAAATCATCCAGCACCCGCTTCGCCCGGTCATAGGTAAAGCTCACATGTTCGAACTGGACGCGGCCTTCCATTCTCGGAAGCGGAACGGCAT
>JBBRKX010000450.1:0-5120 GCA_038231675.1 Chthonomonadales bacterium
GGAAGATTTCACAGGCCAGGAACCTTGCGCCCGATCTCCGCACATAATCCGGGCGAAGTCGGGTATATTCGAGACAGACGAGGACAACTCACCGGGCGAGCCCCGTGCCTGTTATGGAGCGATCATGTTAGAAACAGACGACATCAAGATCCAGAAGCAAGAAACCACGCCACAGACTGCGGCAAGCGCGCCTCAGCCCGCAGTCGGATGTGGGCCGAACACGGGGGGACACTTTTCTCAGGAAGCCTATCACCACCCTGCGGCGGCCTGGGGAGCCGCCAGAAGCGTGGGGTTGACCCTCCTGCGGCAAGGGGAGATGCTCGACGGCATTCGGGCCATATTTCGGATGAACCATGAGAACGGCGGATTCGACTGCCCCGGTTGCGCCTGGCCCGATGACCGCAAAGGTCTGCGCATGGACATCTGTGAGAATGGAATCAAGCACGTCACCTGGGAGATGACCGGAAAGCGTGTCAACCGTGCGTTCTTCGCCGCCCATTCCGTTTCCGAGCTGATGACCTGGAGCGACTTCGCCCTCGAGAACGAGGGGCGACTGACCGAACCCATGGCCTATAACGCGGCGACCGACCACTACGAGCCAATTTCATGGGAGGAGGCTTTCTCCCGGATAGGCAAACGCCTCCAGACGCTGTCGAGTCCCCAGGAAGCCTCCTTCTACACCTCGGGACGGCTGAGCAACGAGGCCACGTTCCTGTACCAGCTGTTCGCGCGCGAGTTCGGCACCAACAACCTGCCTGACTGCTCGAATATGTGCCATGAAGCGAGCGGCAGGGCCCTGACCGCCTCTATCGGAACCGGCAAAGGGACGGTCGATCTCATCGATTTACAGAAGACGGATGCGATCTTCGTGATGGGCGTCAACGCGGCCTCCAATGTGCCGCGCATGCTTACCGCACTGGCCGACGGCGTGAAGGAGCGCGGCCTGAAGATCGTTCATGTCAACCCGCTCGTCGAAGCCGCCGCCACCCGCGCCATCACGCCGCACGATATTCCCGACATGATGCTATTCCGTGCGACGCCGACCAGCACGCTGAACCTCCAGCCGCGCATTGGCGGAGACTTCGCCCTCATGCGTGGGATCGCTAAATATTTATTTGAGGCGGCCACAACCGATCCAAAGGCGATCGACTCCGACTTCATAGCCGCACACACCGCGGGCTTCGATGCGTATCGGCTGGCATGCGAAACGGCAAGCTGGGCCGAGTTGGAGCGCCAGTCCGGCCTTTCCACGGAGCAGATCCGCGCGGCGGCGGAAATCTACCGCGCGGCCGATACGTGCATCATCAGCTGGTGCCTGGGGATATCCCAGCAGGATCAAGCCGTCGACGCGATCCGTGAGATCATGAATGTGCTCTTCTTACGGGGCAATATCGGCAAGGAAGGCGCGGGGCCTTGCCCCATTCGGGGGCACAGCAATGTGCAGGGCAACCGCACCTGCGGCATCAACCACCGTCCTTCCGAAACATGGCTCGCGCGATTAGACGCCGCATGCGGCATCGTGAGCCCGCGGGAGCATGGGCTGGACACCGTGCAGACTATCCAGGCCATGCGGCGCGGCGAGGTGAAGTTCTTTCTTGGGATGGGCGGAAACTTCGCGATGGCCGCGCCGGACAGAAAATTCACCTTTGAGGCGCTCAGTCGGTGCGATTTCACCGCGCACGTCAGCACCAAGCTGAACCGGAGTCATCTGGTGCATGGCCGAGAAGAAGCGATTATCCTGCCGTGCCTCGGGCGCACCGAGAAGGATATACAGCGCGCAGGACCACAACACATCACTGTCGAGGACTCCATGAGCATGGTCCATCTGTCCGCCGGGAAAAAAGATCCGGCCTCGCCGCAACTGCTCTCCGAGCCCGCCATTATCGCGGGAATAGCCCACGCGACGCTTCCGGACTCCCATACGCCCTGGGAAGAATATACAGGGGATTACGACCGCATCCGGGACAAAATGGCGGAGGCGATCAATGGGTTCGAGGACTTTAACCGCCGCGTGCGGCAGCCGCTGGGGTTTCGCCTCAAGCAGCCCGCCAGAGAGCTGAATTTCGTCACCGACACAAAACGCGCGAATTTCTCCGCCGCCCCATTGCCCGATGTGCTTCCGCCGGCCGGCCGGCTCATGCTGGCGACGGTGCGGTCGCACGACCAGTGGAACACCACGATCTACTCGGACGACGACCGCTATCGGGGCGTCAAGAACCTGCGCACGCTCCTGTTGATGAACGCAAACGACATGCGGGAGCGCGGGCTGGACCATCTCGCTCTGATCGACATCGCCAGTTACGCCCGAGACGGCTCCATCCGCTCCGTGCGGGGTTACCGTGCGGTGCGGTACGACATCCCACAGGGCTGCGCGATCGGATACATGCCGGAACTGAACGTCCTATGCGCGATCGGCGATTACAGCGCTCAAAGCGACCAGCCGCTGATGAAGCAGGTTCTCATCGAAGTGACGCCTTCCGAAAGTTGATCCGCGTTAGAAAGCCGAAACCATTGTAACATCGTCTCTGCCAGGGCCGCACTCGATACATGCAGCCCTGGCAGGAGGTGTCGAACACGCTTCGGTTCCTATATTTTAGAGGTGAGATACTCCGCGATCGCTTTTCGGCCCGCTTTTACGGCGGCGGCGAGCGCGGTGGGTCCACCCGGTTCCTGGGGAAGCAGAGGGTCCGCCCCCTTTTCCAGCAGCAGCTTGACGATCTGAAGCTGGTCGGATTCGATCGCCTGATAGAGCGGCAATAGACCGGCGGTGGGTCGGTTCGCGAGGGTCGCGTCTCGTTCCAGGATCTTTGCCACCGCGGCCCCATTCTCCACCTTGATCGCGGCGATGATGTTCGCGACGGCAAGCACGTCCAGATAGCGACGGAGCACCGCGTTCACGCGCTTGTTCGCGCAAGGATAGCGTACATCCCCCAGGGCGGGCCCCGCCACGAGGAGCCGCTCCACGGAAGCGACATAGTCCCCTTTGGGGTCGCGAAAGTTTTCCGCGCCCCAGATACATGCGCCAAGCGGCTTTCCACCGTATGCGTTCTTCAATTCCATGGAAGCGCCGTGCTCCAGCAGCAGGTCGATCAAGTCGGTAAAACCTCGCACGGCGGCCCTATTCAGCGCCGTCGATTCCTCATCTCCCCGGGCATCGACCGCAAAACCAAGCTTGAGCATAAGCCGCACAGCTTCGGTTTTGTGCGCCCATGCGGCATCCGCGATCAGGCGCATCTGTTCCGGCGGCAGGGAAGCCACGATCCCCGGCTGTTCGGCAAGCACTTCGCGTATGGTCGTTTCATCCGCCGCCAGACATCCGGAAAGGAATTTTTCGACCGGCGAACTGTGGCTCAGCAGAAAGCGATAGATCTCTTGCCGTCCAAGCTCGGCGGCAAGGTAGAGAGGGCTTCGACCGTTCTGGAGCGTGTAGAGGTAGATATGTCCGCCTCCCGATGTGCCGGCAGTCAGCTTTCCCACGCCTACCCGGGCATGCAGACTTTCTGGATCAGCCGCAACCACCGTGCGAACAAGCTCCAGATCTCCAAGCTGGACCGCCATGAACAGATCGACCTCCGCTCCCCGGGAGACAAGGTAGCGGCAGACGTCCGGCCGTTCCGTGACGCTGTACTGCGCCGGGGTACTGCCATGATCGAGGTCGCGCATGTCGATCTCGGCCCCATGGTCCAGAAGGAAGCGAGCCACGTCGATGGACGCCGCAAAGTGCAGCGGTCCCTGTCCGTCGCCTCCACGCGCGTTGACGCGGGACGGATCTTCGCGTATCAATTCTTCCAGCCGATCGAGACGATCCATCGCGGCGGCCGCCCAAATATCCACGACAGCGCCGCGCTCCACCAGATAGGCGGCGAATTCCGGGTCTTTGTTGGGGAGGACGCCGAAGCCGCCGGCCCACCATTGGCTGCGCGCATTGATGTCCGCACCGTATTCCAGGAGGACGTCGAGCACCTTCCGGTCCAGCCGGCCGGCGGCATACACCACGGCGGGAGAGTCGAAGGAGAAGAGCGGCGCGGCGAGCTGCTCACGGAGTTGAGGATGGTTCTCCAACAGGGTTTTGAGCTTCGCGCCCTCTCCATCACGCACCGCGCTTTTAAACGCTTCGAGTGCGGCGGCGGGATCCGGCCGCAGCGCCTCGATATGCTCCTTCAGACGCGGCCAACTGGCAAAGCCCAGTTCCCGTGCGAGAACGAACTGCGCTCCGGCCAGGGTCAGCGCGGAAGCGGAAGCACGTGGCAGATATTCCAGAACACGTTGCATCACTTCGGGGTTACGGGCCTTGAAATGCTTGACAAGGTCTTTGGACTGGTGCTTGAGCTGCTCCAGATTTGGGATGGAAGGCAGAGATGGGGTCATTACGACCTCCTTTCTTGGCGCCTGTTGTCCGCTCTGCCAGGCAGAAAGAAGGTGCGACGAATTGCAAATTCAAGTGAAGGTGGGCTCAGCCCTTCCCGCGGACGAGGGCGCGTCCTGCACGCGCCCTTTTAGTATACCGCGAACTCTCGTAATCCGTCCGGGGAAGATCCGATGTCCGAAAGCTATTTGTCCTTCGGTTCCAGAAGACCCCGACGGTCGAGGGCATGGTGCAGCCGCGTGGCGATCTCATCCCGGATGGCGGCGTTCGCATATCCCACCCAGGAGACATCGGGCTCCACGGCCAGCGTTGCGCGCAGGGGATTGCCATGCACGTCGTTCACCAGCACACCCAATTCACGCGCGATCAGTTCGGTGCACAGATCATAGGGATGGCAGCAAAGGCCGAGCACCAAACCGCGTGCGGCCAGGTTGCGCTCCATCAAGGGCCGCAAGTCGGCGATAAAACGGTCGTGACCATTCATCAGCTCATACAATTGGCCGCCGGTGCAGGCGTATTGATCCTCGAAGCAGTGCGCTTTGCCGGGCTGAACCGGGCCAAGCGCATCCCGAACCACTTCCTCATCGATCGCGGCCAGCTCTTCGCGCGCGCCGGGGAAGAATCGGACCACGGAAGCATAGCCGTGCGCGATCGACGTCGCCCGGGAGGGGCGCAGAGCGAGGGGGGATCGTTCGCCAGTCAGCAGGTTATGCCGCTCGGCGTGCGCGCCCTCGCCCCGTATGGCCCAGGCGAC
>JBBRKX010000451.1:0-5096 GCA_038231675.1 Chthonomonadales bacterium
GGGAAGGGGAGATCTAAGACCCCTAACCCACCCGCGTCTCCGCCTATCCCTTCCCCGCAGGGAAGGGGAGGCCCGAGTCTTAGCCGTCACCGCTTTATTCCATAAGGAAATGTATCGCCAGTCCGCTTCCCCACAAAGCGTGGAGGATCACGACCATGAGTTTGCCCGCATTCTCTTCGCGCTTAGCGACTTCAAGCGCCGCCCACACCGCCGCACCGGACGATATCCCGGCAAAAATGCCTTCCTCTTTTGCAAGGCGTCGCGCGGTATCCATGGACTCTTGATTGCCGACCATGACCACCTCATCGTAAATGTGTGTGTTGAGGTTCTTGGGTATAAAACCTGCCCCGATCCCCTGAATAGGATGGGGCCCTTTCGGTTTGCCACTGAGTACTGCGGAAGCCGAAGGCTCGACCGCGACAACCCGAAAACCTGGTTTACGCGCCTTGATGACCTCACCGACCCCTGTTATAGTCCC
The DNA here is from genome assembly GCA_038231675.1 of Chthonomonadales bacterium. Taxonomy (GTDB): domain Bacteria; phylum Armatimonadota; class Chthonomonadetes; order Chthonomonadales; family Chthonomonadaceae; genus JBBRKX01. The sequence goes on from JBBRKX010000451.1 coordinate 479, forward strand.
ACCCGTGCCGACGCCGGCGACCAGGATGTCGACCTGACCGTCTGTGTCCCGCCAGATCTCTTCAGCGGTCGTTGTACGATGGATCTCCGGATTTGCGGGATTGTCGAACTGTTGCGGAATAAAGTATTTGCCGGGCGCGGCCGCAGATATTTCCTCGGCTGTCCGAATGGCTCCCAGCATGCCCTCCTGTCCGGGCGTGAGGATGAGTTCGGCGCCCAGGGAGCGCAGAAGGGTACGACGTTCCTGTGACATGGTATCCGGCATAATAAGCTGACAACGATACCCCTTCGCCGCGCACACGAAGGCAAGTGCGATCCCGGTATTGCCGCTTGTCGGCTCGAGGACGGTGACTTCACGCGTCAACTTCCCGGAACGTTCCGCCGCCTCGATCATCGCGACTCCGATCCGATCTTTGACGCTCCCCAGGGGGTTGAAATATTCAAGCTTACAAACGATCTGAGCTTTTGCTCCCTCCGAGATACGGTTGAGCCGCACTAGAGGCGTATTTCCAACCAGATCGGTAATGTTGTTCGCGATGCGCATTTTAGTCTCCCCTGAATCTAAATTTTCAACTCCGATAATCGGTCGATCAAATACCGGGCGAAATACTCATGGAATCGTCAAGCTTGATTTTACGAAGGACCATATCCGCAAGCGTGGTGGAATCCAGTGTTTCGGTGAGACTCTTTTCGACATCCTCTTCAAAGTTCCTGACGATCCAGTTCACGCCGGGGGCATTTAAATCGGGTGCTTCCTCTTCACTGTGGCTTGAAAATAATCGGTCGCCTCGCATCAGAGCGCGCACCACATCGCCTACCGTGATCCGTTCCGGCGACCGGGCGAGATTATATCCCCCTCCCGCGCCGCGAACGCTGCGGATGAGTCCGGCAGCTTTGAGCGAAGCAAGAATTTGATCGAGATACGGTCCCGGAATTTTCTGTCTCGCCGCGATTTCACGACTCTGACATGCTTCCGAGGCAGGCTGCATGGCCAGATCTATCGCGGCGCACAGTGCATATCTGAGTTTCGAATTGAAAAATCCCATGGGTTTAGGTGGCCCTCGTCCGGCGCTACGTGGCTCCAAAGCGCACGGAACGACAAAATATATGTACTTGACTAGTTTAGTATACTTTGTAAACCCATGGACTTTCAAGCCCTATCAAAGGACCGGTTTGATGTCCCAAATCTCGTCCGCGTACTGGCGAATGGTACGGTCGCTGGAAAACTTTCCGGACCGTGCAACATTCATGATGGCTTTCTTTTGCCAGATCTCTCGGCGCTTGAATTCCTGTCCGACCTCGCCCTGCGACGCCAGATACGCTGGCAGGTCGGCGAGGTGAAAATAGGTGTCTTTTTCAAGAAGCGCATCGTAAATCCACCGGAATAATCCGGGCTCTCTTGGACTGAAAAGATTCGAGCCCAGCGCATCGACGACCCGCTTTACATCGGGATTGGCATAATGATCCCTTGGGCGGTACGATCCGGTCTTTTCCATTTCATGCACCTTCTCCGCTCGAAGCCCGAAGGTAAAGTAATTTCCTTCCCCAACCTCTTCGAATATTTCGATGTTTGCGCCATCCCACGTGCCCATGGTGATGCCGCCGTTCATCGCAAACTTCATATTGCTGGTGCCGGACGCTTCGGTGCCTGCTGTCGAGATCTGTTCGCTCAGATCCGCCGCAGGGATGATTTGCTCGGCAAGCGTCACACGGTAATCGGGTACGAACACTACTTTCATCATGTCCCCAACCCGTGCGTCATGATTGATCACCTGACCTACGTTGTTGATCAGTTTGATGATCTGCTTGGCCGCCCAATATCCCGGAGCCGCCTTGCCGGCGAATACATACGTGCGTGGCACGGTGGGAGCCTTACCATCTTCCACAAAGAGAAGATATTCGTGAATAATATGCATCACCTTGAGGAGCTGGCGTTTATATTCATGGATGCGTTTTATATGCACATCGAACAACGAATCGGGATTGACGGATACGTGGTTCCGATCATGAATCGTAACTCCAAGACGCTCCTTGTTGATGCGCTTGATACTTTGGAACTCCTCCTGAAAACTTGAGTCACCCGCATATTTCTCCAGGCCGCGCAGCTTATTCAAGTCGGTGATCCAGCCGCTCCCAAGGGTTTTGAGCAACAGGTTCCCAAGCTTTGGGTTCGCCTGAAGAAGCCACCGGCGCTGCGTCACTCCATTCGTCTTGTTATTGAAGCGCTCAGGAAAAAGTTCATAAAACTCAGGCACCAACTGTGTTTTCACAAGATTCGAGTGCAGTTCGGAAACCCCGTTGACCGAGTGGCTGCCAAGAATCGACAGGTGTGCCATGCGCACCTGTTTCGGGCGACCTTCCTCAATCAACGATACACGCGATTCCTTCTCCAGATCCCCGGGCCACTTCTTTGTAACCACCTCCATGAACTGCTGGTTGATCTGATAGATGATCTGCAAGTGGCGCGGCAAGAGCGTTTCGAAGAGGGGAACAGACCATTTTTCAAGCGCCTCGGGCATTAACGTATGGTTAGTATAACCGAGCGTCGCCTGTGTGATCTCCCACGCCTTGTCCCATTCCAGGTCGTTTTCGTCGATCAGAACACGCATTAACTCGGCGACGGAGAGGGCCGGATGCGTATCGTTCAACTGGATCGCCACCTGGGAGGAGAAATCATCGAAATTGTGATAATCTTTGCGGTACCGGCGAACGATATCACGAATTGCGCATGCCACCAGGAAATACTCCTGGGTCAGTCTCAACTCCCTGCCGGCTTCCACGGAGTCCGACGGGTACAGAACCTTGGAGATCGTCTCGGTTGCGATCTTTTGCTGGACAGCCTGAATATAGTCGCCATGATTGAATATCTGCATATCGAAGTCCTGAGAGGACCGCGCCGAATATAATCTCAGATAGTTCACGGTATGGCCACCATGGCCTACGATCGGCATGTCGTGCGGCACTCCAATCAGAACTTTCCAATCCAGCCACATCGGATTGTAGGCGCCGTGACGATCCACCGAACTTTCCACACGTCCGTAGATAGGGATGAAAACGGCGTCTTCGGGCCGCTCGATCTGCCAGGGAGTGCCATGGGAGAGCCAATTGTCGGGCTTCTCAACCTGATATCCGTTGTCTATCTCCTGGCGAAAAAGCCCATATTCGTAATTGATGCCGTAGCCAAATCCCGGCATCCCGAGTGTGGCGAGCGAGTCGAGAAAGCAGGCTGCGAGCCGACCGAGGCCTCCGTTACCCAGAGCGGCATCGCGCTCGGCTTCCTGCACTTCGGCAAGATTGACATCGAAGTCCTTGAGGGTGTCGATGCACATCTGCCGGATCCCAAGGTTGTCGAGATTATTGCCGAGCGAACGCCCGATGAGAAACTCGAGTGAAAGGTAATAGAGCCGTTTGGCTTTCACCTTTTCGTAACGTGTTTCGGTGTCCAGCATCGCGTCCACCAGACGGTCACGGGTAGCGAGGGCGATTGCCTGAAACCATTCACGCTGTGAGAGGCCGTAGTCTTGCTTGCCGAGAGAGTAGCGAATGTGTTGTTCGATAAACTCTTTAAGAGGCGCTTGCGTGGCCATATCCTGGTTCACGACCGATTCTCGAACCATAACTAAAGAGATTCCTTCCTAACGGACCGGCGGATATCGCCATGCGGGATTATACTGCATCGAAGGCAAGGACGGCATCGGCCTGGTTCGGATAAATATCAAAGACACGATGTAGTCTGGCGATTTCAAATACACTGCGAACGGGTTTTGTCAAACCGCATATCTTCAAATCACCGCCTCCGGAGGCAGCTTTGCGGAGGCACGATAGAAGGGCTCCCAGCCCCGCGCTATCCACGAACTGGATTCCACTGACATCCAGCACGATCTTCTTATACGCCTCCAGCGTGGAAGCGATGGCCCTCTTAAACTCTTCGGCGCTGCTCGCATCAAGGAATTCCGTCCTCGGAACCACTACCGCTACGCCCTGCCGCACTTCAACGAGCAAGTCCATTCTGCAAACCTCCATAACTCTTCGATTTTCTCTTCATAAGATGGATGCCATTTCGGCCGTCCGCAATTTCGATGTAGCGGACCTCGTCGACGCACGCGGCGATCATATAGACGCCGAAGCCCCCATCCCGAGTGCCGTCAAAGGATGGCGGCCGGACCCGAGCGGGATCGAATCTATCCCCGGTATGCTGAATGTAGATGGCCACTTTATCGGGATATGCCGCTGCTTCGAGACGGATCGTACGATCGGTTTGACCATGATAGGCGTGACGCATCACATTGCTTACGGACTCGTTCACCGCGATTTCCAATTCATGAACCCCATCCTGATCGAGCACACCGTCGGGAAGCGTGCTGCAGAAGTGGCGAACAAATGCGCGCACCGAGGCGAGTTCTTGGAGGGAACTGGACACTTCCATCTCGGTATGGAGCAGGGGAACGGAATGCACATTGTCCGCGATCCTGACGATCACGCAGGTGACATCATCCGAGAACTTTTCGGACCCGGAGAAGGCGACAATCGCGGAATAGATCGTGTCGACCATTTCCCGAGGAGAGAGGCACGGGTTTTCAGCGATCAGGTCGGCCAGTCTTTCGTGGCCAAACAATTCA
>JBBRKX010000452.1:0-5095 GCA_038231675.1 Chthonomonadales bacterium
CGGAAAAGGCACGGCGTACTTCCGGCCAGTCGATACTCCCTTCGCCCAGATTCACGAAACTTCCCTTATTGCCACCGAACATTCCCGGGCCTCCTTTATAGTCCTTCAAATGGACTTTCCGGATCCGCTTGCCTAGCGTACGGATCCAGTCCTCCGGCCAGGCAAACGTCACCACGTTTCCTACATCGAAATAGGAATGCACCCAGGGGCTTTTAAAGGAATCGACGAATGATGCGAACTCCATGGGACTGAGGAGGAAGTTGTTCCAGACCTCTTCAAGACAGATCATGGTTTTCAGTTCCTCCGCCACCGGTATAAGCCTCTCGATTGCGGCGTGAGATCGTCGATAGGCATCCTGGTATCGCGTCTCCGCGTTTACCACGGCGGGAACAAGCAGAATGTCGTCCGCCCCCATGGCGTGTGCACCGCGTAAAGCGGCCTCGGCGTTCTTCAAGCTGAGCGCCGCCTTCACGGGATTGGGATGAGACAGAGAAGGATCCCAGCCGCCATAGATGACGGAGTGAATCCGAATTCCCGCAGATTCCGCAGCCGTTCGCATTTGCTCGCACTCTCGCTCGTCCGTTATGGGTGGGGCTTCCACACCATCAAATCCCACATCACGTGCGAGTTTGAAGCGATCCATCCTGCTCAAGGTTTCTGGAAGCATGCTATACAGCACGCCTTTTTTCGGCTTGTCCCCAGCTTTATTCTCATTCTGAGGTGTGACTGGTTTCGCCGCAAGCGGCGCGACTCCCGCCAGTCCAATGGTGAGGCCCGCGGTCGCCGTCTGGGCGAGGAATCCTCGACGCGTAGGTTGATCCGACATATTCTCTCCTGTGCACAGCCCAGTTCACATCGAGCAGGGCGAATGGATTGCGTTCACACAAATTTATTTCTGCCTGGCACGGCCATCGGTTCGATCGCCAGAGCGCCGTCCCACTTCAACGATTGGGGAAATAAATTCTCCTGCGATTTCAGCATCTGCTCCCACGTGATCTCTTCACCCGTATAGGCTGCCATACGGCCCATCAGGCCGACCATGGTGCTGCGCGCCATATGTTCGCAGTCGTTGACGGGAACGCCGCTACGGATGCCCGCGAACATCTCGTCGTGTTCTACCTGGTACATGTTCTTATTGGGGCCTGAGTAGCGCCACACGGTGTCCGTTCGGATCTCGACCGTTCCGCCAGTGATCACTCCCTGCCCTTTCGACCCTGAGATGTAATCGGAATTTTCATTGGCCTGGCAGGGTATCTGCCGCTGCGCCATGGTGGCGCGGGTTCCATGCTCCCATTCGTAAAAAACGTCGATGTGATCGTAGATATTGCCTTCGTTGTTGGGAAGCACCCTGCCTCCGGTCGCGATACAACGCAACGGAGGCTTGTCGTTCACCGCCCAGAGGATCTTATCCACGCTATGGCACGCCTGTTCGATCAACCCGTCGCCGGAAAGCCATACAAAGTTGTACCAATTGCGAATCTGCCATTCCGTGTCGCTCATTCCAGCCGGCCGCGACGCCGCAGGCGGCATGGGCTTTACCGGACCGGTGAGATACGTCGCGTGGACGTGTCGTACATGTCCGATCGCTCCCGCATGGATTCTGCGATAGAGTTCCCTGCGCGCAGCATCATAGCGCCAGCAAAAGCCGGAGACGAAACTCAAGTTTTTGCCCTTCGCCTGCTTTGCCGCATCCAATGCGGCACGCACATTTACAGCGTCCGTGCCCATTGGCTTCTCCGCGAAGACATGTTTCCCAGCTTCCACGGCGGCTTTAATGTGAATTGGCCGAAACCCGGGAGGCGTCGTCAACAGAGCGACGTCAATCCCGCTTGCAAGGACCTCCTGGTAGCTGTCCAATCCCACGAATTGGTGGTCGGACGCCACCTGTACGCGTGAGGCGACTCCCGTTTCGCCTTTCAACGCTTCGAGACTGCTGTCGATCTTCTCCTTTGCCACATCGCCCATGGCCGTGAGCACCGCTCCCGGGTCTGCGGCAAGGGCCTGCGCGGCCGCGCCGGTGCCGCGCCCGCCGCATCCAATCAAGCCGACCCGAAGTTTGGACGATCCCTGACCGAACGCATAGTTGCCGGTGGCCAGCAGTGCTGCGGTGGCAGTAGCTGCGACCTGCGTTTTCAAAAATTCACGTCGTGACGAGCTGTCCGATAAAAAAGTTGCATCGGTCGGTTCGAATTTCTCATTTGGATCGATCATGGGTTCTCCTTGGCGGTCGCTGCATGCGCCGCATGAGGGCTGGATATGGAATGCACGGATAATCATTGACACAACGCTTGACTATCTCTATATGTCAGGGTTCGCGAACGATACGTACGCCGACAAAGTTTCCGTCGGCTAGCCACCAGCGGCTTTTGGGCAGTTGCGGATCTGTCACCTGCCATGCCGGCGTCTGCCGGGCGCGCGCATCGGGCCTTACTTTATCGGCCTTGTCATGGAATGTAGGCCCGCATAGAACCGGCTTTCCATCTGTGTCCGTAGCCCATTCACCTGTGTTGCCAAGCATATCGTAGAGCTTCCATGCATTGGGCAGTTTTTTCCCTACCGGATGGGTGCGTCCTCCACTGTTGTCCGCATACCAGGCGCTGTTTGTCATCTGGGCTGTCGTAAGATTTTTGAATGTGGGCGAACCTGCACGGCATGCATACTCCCACTCCGCATCCGAAGGCAGCCGATACTTTTTACCGGTTTTGCTGGAGAGCCATCGGCAAAACATCTGGGCGGAAAGAAAGCTCATGTTGATAGCGGGATATCCATGGTGCCCCCAACCCAAATCGGGGAGAATATAGGATTTGCTCGGCCGTGCAATCGCATCCGCGTCGTATTTCGTCTGATCGTAAGCTGGGGAAGGCGTTCCGCTCGCCATGAAAACATCGTAGGCTTCCCAGGTGGTTTCCGTATCGGCAATCCAGAATGCACTTACCGGGATTCGTTTTCCGGCCTGCGACAGGGAGCCTGCGGGCACGGCGACCATATGTACTTTGACGACCGATCCCGGCAGCATTTCCACATACGATTTTAACACGCCTTGGAGAGTCGGCGTTTCTGAAGACGCCTTCAGTCCGCGGAAGGAAACGGATGTGGATGTCGCGGCGGCAAAAGAGCAGGCCACGGAAAAGGGTAGACTAAAAGCGATGAACGCTACCGTTGAAACTAGTTTCCAACGGGCTTGGAACCGTTCGATATTTAGATCCAACAGGAATCGGCCGCTTATTTTCTTCCGCCAGGTAAAGAGTATGCCGTATCGTTTACACCCCATCATACTGTCACGGACCCTTTCAAAACTGTCTGGGCTACTTTGCGCCACGTTCATGGCGTTTTCCTGCACGGTCGGCATTAGTCAACCCCACCCTCTATCTCGCTTCGAATATACTGAGTATCACATGGGCGTCGATGTCCGGATGGTGGTTTATGCGCCTGATCAGGTGACAGCGGAACATGCGTGCGCGGCGGCTTTCGAACGCTTCGCGATGCTTGACACGATTATGAGCGATTACCGTGACGACAGCGAGTTGATGAAATTATGCGCTCGATCAGGCGGTCCGCCGGTGAAAATAAGCCGGGACCTCTTTACCGTGCTTCAGCGTGCGCAGGAAGTCGCTAAACGCAGCGCGGGCGCTTTCGATGTGACCTGCGGCCCGATCGTTCGAATCTGGCGCAAAGCGCGTAAGACTCATGTGTTGCCCATTCCTTCTGAGATAGCAGAGGCTCTTACGGTATCCGGTTGGAAGAAGTTACAAATCGATGCGCGCCGACACACTGCGCGCCTGCTTGTCCCGGGCATGAAGTTGGATTTAGGAGGTATCGGGAAAGGGTATGCGGACGACTGCGCGCAGGAAACACTCAAAGCAAATGGCATTACCCATGCGCTCGTTGAGGCAGGCGGTGATATCGTTGTCAGCGATCCTCCGCCCGGTAGCGATGGCTGGAAGATTCAGGTTGGAAGTGCTGGTCCAGCCCCCCGTCTATTTGCCAATGTCGCACTTTCTACTTCAGGAGACACCGAGCAGTTCGTGGAAATCGGAGGCAAACGGTATTCTCATATCGTCGATCCACGCACGGGCGAGGCGCTGACAAACCGGATCGAGGTTACGATCGTTGCGCCGAATGGGTTGACATCGGAAGGACTTTCCAAAGTGGTGAGCGTACTGGGGCCGGAGAAGGCTCAGGCAGTGGTAAAATCCTACCCCCATACTACGGCCTTTTCACGTTACATATCTGGGCCGTGATTCAGGGAGGCAATCTGATTATGCAAAGAGGCAATCGCAAATCCGCTCCCCAGGTCGTAAAAGGGCGCGTACAAAAGAAAAATAACTGGAGCCTCAGTACCGATTACTATGATGCTCCCGACCCGCATACCGTCGTCATCGATCGCAAACGGCCGTCTGATGGCTACAAGCATGTTCTCAATAAAAGCGACATCTACAAATTCTTGGAAATACTCCCCGATTGGAAGAACCTGGCTGTTGGCTTAAACGCCATAGTTCTTGCATCCGGCGATGATGGATCAGACGGTTATCACATTCCGGGGGTAGTGCACATTTGCGCATGGGAAGCAGGCTTATGGCGAGAGACATCGAGGAATTATTACGAAGAGCATCAGGATATTTTTGAACGCATGGGAGTAGTAAGCGAAGAGATAACAGACAACTATTTTCTCTGTAAATTCGACGAAAATGCCGTTCGCGCTTATCAGTTGTTGCACATTTTACTGCACGAGTTAGGCCACCATCACGACCGTATGACGACACGCTTGCAGCAAAACACAGGCCGGGGCGAAAAGTATGCGGAGGAATATGCTCGCCTGTACGAAGCGGCCATATGGCAAAAGTATCAAAAAGTGTTCAGGCTATAGGCTTGTGCAATTGCCAACGAAAAGAATGCAGGCCTTGACAGATCATGAGTTCCAAAAAAATCGTGACCAATATGACTTATTTATGATCGTTGACTTTGCATTTTAGGCACGTGTTGGCTCCTCGCTTGGTGACAGTGAAGTTAAGGTTACAAGGTTGAACCGCAAACCTGCGGTCTAAAAATAAGGAAGCCTACAAAGATTCGCTATGGCAGAATGCGGAAAGTTCAC
>JBBRKX010000453.1:0-5095 GCA_038231675.1 Chthonomonadales bacterium
GAACGGATGGAAAACAGGGGCCGATTGGTGATTACCTGTCCGGACCGTCCGGGTATCGTGGCGGCCGTGGCGCGCTTCCTTTTCGAATGTGGTGCAAACATCCTCCATTCGGATCAACACAGCACCGATCCGACGGGCGGTCTGTTTTTTATGCGTCTGGAGTTCGATCTCGCGGGCCTATCGGAGCGGGTCGCGGAACTGGAATACGCGTTTTCCAAGATTGCGGCGTCGTTTGCCATGCAGTGGCGATTTACGCCCGCGAATCGATTGAAACGGCTGGGAATCTTCGTTTCCAAGGACGACCATTGTCTTCTGGAACTGCTCTGGAGAAACCAGGCGGGGGATCTGCGCGCGAAGATCGCTTCCGTGATCAGCAACCATGCGACCCTGCAGCCTCTGGTCGAATCGTATGGGCTGCCGTTTTTTCATATCCCGGTGACTGCGGATACCAAGGTGGAGGCGGAAAGGCGACAGTTGGAGCTGTTGGACGGGAATGTGGACGTGGTCATCCTCGCACGGTATATGCAGATCGTCTCGCCGGAATTCATCGCTTTCTGGCGCGACAGGATCATCAATATCCACCATAGCTTTCTCCCCGCCTTTGTGGGCGCGAAGCCGTACGACCAGGCGTCCGAACGGGGCGTCAAGATCATCGGTGCGACGGCGCATTACGTGACGGCGGAACTGGACGCCGGTCCGATCATCGAGCAGGATGTCCAGCGAGTGGATCACCGGAATACCGTGGCCGACTTGAAGCGGATCGGTCGGCAGATCGAACGGAACGTCCTTGCGCGCGCGGTCACCTGGCATGTCGAGGATCGGGTGCTGGTGTATGGGAACCGAACGGTCGTGTTTGCATAACCGTGTGTATTCGACCGTATTCAGAATTACCGGCTTGACTTTTGGAAGCCAAGCCGGTATACTTTAGGAGCTTTCGGAGCTTCGATCCGGAGGCGTTGTTTTGTGCGGATCGTTAGCTCAGTTGGCAGAGCAGCTGACTCTTAATCAGCGGGCCCAGGGTTCAAGTCCCTGACGATCCATATTCCCGTACATAATGGTCCCTGGTACTTATTCCATTTGCTGCTAAGCCTGCAGCGTGGCAATTTTGACCAGGGACCATTTGCCTGGTATGGGTGCTTGCGCATCCTTGTCGGTCTCAGGGAGCATTCCTGAGACCGACAGTGGGTTTGCATCGTTATCTGGGGCTGATGTTGGTGAAGGGAATCACCGGTCCGCCAATGGTTGGGGTGTGGCCGTCCCATCGCTCGATAGCCATCTTCTGGAGTTGAAGAATCTTGAGGTCGATAACGGTCTGTCCTTGCTGAGACAACAGGTTATTGGTTTGCGCATCTCGCTCTGCATTGGTGATGGTGGTCTTCGCGTCGATCTGGGCTTGCTGCAAGCTGACCTTCGCCAGTTCCAACTGGTTGCGCGCCTGGATACGTTCCTGGATCTTCTGCAGCACCTCCTGCGGCGGGTAAACTTCCCCGATATAGACATCGTCTACCGAGAGGCCCCAGGCAGCCAGCCGAGGGGCCAGGACTACTTTCACTTCCGGGCCGAACGCCTGCCGGTCCTTGGCGGCAAGGTCAAAGATGCTATGCCTTCCCGAGACCTCGTTCATCGCGCCAACCGTGTTCCAGCGGATAATGTTGTGCTGGATTTCGTCGAGGTTCTCGGTTCCGAAGTTCTGGAAGGCATCCAGGACGTTTTCCGGAGCGACGTGCCAGACCACGGTGACGTCGACGGGGAGGATCGCGCCTTCGCTGGTGGAGCAGGCGATCGAATCGTCGCTTCTTCTGTCTCCTTCCTGACTGTTGTGCACGAACGTGGCATTCTTCAGAGAGGTGGGATAGGTATACACCTGTTCCCGCAAGCCACACCAGACGACCTGCGGCTGGATCAGTTTTTCACTGACGCCGGTGTCTGCGGAGAATTTGATGCCGACATGCGCCGGTGGGATCTCCTTGGTGCAGCCCGCGACGAAAGGCAGCGTAAGCAGAAGCAGGGCAGCCAGGCCAGCGCGTCGGCCAGTCATGTACTTTCTCATGTCAGTTTGCTCCCTGGACCGGTAGGCCGTTGGCGCCGAGGATAATCGTCTGGCCTTGCTGGGACTGCACGGCAGGCAGGCGGCCGTCCCATTTCTTGAGCGCCTCTTCATAGTTTTGCAGCTTCAGCATTTGAAGGCTGCTGGTTTTGGTCTGGGCGGCGCTGAGCCCGCGGGCCTTATTTTCGGCCTCCGCCTTGACCACGGCAATCTGCCGCTCGATCTCCGCGCGCTTGCCGTTCAGGCGGGCGATCTCCAGGCCGGTAAGCGAGTTTACACGGGCATTGATTTTCGTCTGGATGTCCGCGCTGGGGTATGTCTGACCAAACATGGCGACCTCGACCGTGATGCCCTTTTCCGCGAGCAATCGCTTCATTTCGACGAGCAGTTTGGCATTGGCCTCCGTGCGTTTTTCTCCCATTAGCTGGAAGATATCGTACTGGGTCCCGATGTTGTTTGCGGCCTCCTTAGCCGCGCGGCGTATATGCAAGGTCTGGACGTCGGTGATTGGAATAGCGCCGAAGGATGTGTACGCCTTCATGACGTCCTCCTTCTTGACACGGTAATACACGATGATGTCGAACGTAGTGTTTGCCGTGTCACTCGTGGTAACCTGGATCCCATCCGCCGACTTGGCCTCCCCCTCGTTCGGGTCCTGCGTGTAGATCGCGGGCTGTACCTGGGTGGGATACGTCAGAAGGCGCTTCCTCCAGCCGATATAGACGCGCTTCGGCGGGATTATTTCCTTTTCGAGGCCGCTGTTGGCATTGTAGATAATACCGACGTGACCGGCGGGAATCCATTCGCTCCGCCAGTTGACGAATCCGATCCAACCGAGCCAGATCAGCAGCATCGCGCCTAAGACGGCGACGATCTTGCGTAGTTTCATCTACATTCTCCTGTTCTTTTCCTCTTCGGTTTGCGCTTCCGTTCTGTCAGATTCGTACTTTCCGAAGATCTCACGATCCACTTCTTTCGCTGCGGCCTCGCGTGCGGTGCGCTCCTTTGCCTCCTCGTCCTTTCGGCTTTGTTCCGCTTCCATCTGCTCTCGGTCGATCTCTCGCAGCTTCCGGTAGAGCCGCTTCCAATGTCTTCGCGGCAGCCAAACGACCATGAACAGGAGAAGCACCACGTAAAACAAGGCCTGAAGGAACGTTTCCAGTGCTGGTCCCATAAAGCGATATTTCCTTATTGCCCCGTCGGAGGTTATCCGGCGCGGGCGGAACAAAAACCGGACCGTGCTAAACTCGTGAGCAAGGTATCCGGCAGCTATTCATAGCCCATTACGGAGCGGATCGAATGCCAGATGCGAAGAGTTGACCGCATTGTGAATTATGTCACAGACACGCCATGTAAAGAGACCTGAGGTAACAAGCTCTCTTACCGATTTTTTTGAAAGTGCAGGCCCTGCTATTATTCGTTGGGACTGTCGAGCAATTGTCCCATGAGGGCACGGGCGAACTCTACACCGGCCCATGCCGCATCGAAATCCATCGAATCCGACGTGTCCTGCATTTCGTGATAATTGGGGAGGATGTACCCCTCGCGAAAGCCGACGACGGTAATACCGGGAACGCCGCGGGCCAAAAACGCAAGTCCGTCCGTTGGACCTGGCAGGGCGTGCGGCCCGGCACAAGCCAGGCTTTGCTCGGAAGCGACTCGGGCCGCCGTGTTGAGGAGCGAACGTGGATAGGGCGCGGGCCAGCCGACGATCGGGATCTCCCAGCCCAGAAATCGCGGGGGGCCGAAGCCGAGCCCGTCCAGGTTGAGGAAAACAGTCGGGAGTTCCGCGACCTCCGCTCTGTGTCGGTTTAACCAGGCCGCCGCCCCAAGAAGCCCGGTCTCCTCACAGCCAGACAGCAGAATCACCACTTCGATGTCCTCGTTCAGGTTTTGTCGCCAGGCCTCCGCCAGGGTTACGACCGCCGCCGCCCCGCTGGCGTTGTCCGCCGCGCCCGGCACAAAGGTTCCGAAGGCCCAGTTTCCAAGCAACAACATGTAGATCGCGTAAATTGCCAGAAGCAAACCGCCCGCCAGTGTGACGAAAGGCACGGCTGCCCGTCCGACGGCGAAAAATCCGACGAGGATTTGCCCGACGAGGGTCAGTTGCAGGGATATCAGCGGCGGCTTTAATAAGGTGGGTAGTTGTGCGGAAAAGGGCGTCAGGAATCGGGAAACAGCCCATATCCAGCCGGTTCGCTGGGTATCGTAATGGCCGCAAAGGATAATCCGACCTCGTGGCGTTGCCATCGAAGGGATCCGGGCCGTTACATTCTGAGATGGCGCGCGAACCAGGGGGATGCTCAAACCGACGACGCGTGTGGTCTGCTCCGCCCACAACGAAACAAGTGCGATCAGGCCGAATACCACGGTGACGGTTGGGCTGTACCATAGGCCACAAACTCCAACGACCGCAACCACCACGTGGAGGAGGAGTCGGCCCCCCAGAGAGCGGCTCCCGGGAAAAGCCTCCAATGTTACTTCCAGCCCGGCTTCTTGAAGTTCGCCCGTCAGGTAGTCCGCAGCGCGTTTCTCGCTATCCGTCGCTGAGCCACGGTGACCGAAGCTCTCCAGAGTGCGAACACGGTGTTCGTATTTTTGTCTGGCATTCATTACGTTTTGAACAGCGCCGGTCCTGGGGAAGCAGGACTACCTTCTCGTGCCCAATGAGTTTCTCAATTGAGTTTCTCAATTGAGTTTCTCAATTTCAGGGCTGATACCATTTGTCAGATGGGATCTGGCCAGTGTAAAACTGTTCGAGGCGAAAGGATTTCTGATGTCCGTCCATCAATCCGACGTTTACGCGTTGGAAGTGTCGGGGGGCAGGCCGGGCATCTTTCGCATCGTTGATCGCGACACTGGGCGCCGTGGATTTGTAGGCGTTGGGACGATCGGTCATGAAGTCGTCCTGAGTGCCCAACTCCGCCATCATCACCGTGGTTGCAGGCGCCCGCACAACGGCAAGCGTACTGACGGGGGCTTGCATGGTGTCCGGATCCGTCAAGTCCGCAAAGATCAGTTCATTGAGACCATAAGAATTTTGCTTGC
>JBBRKX010000454.1:0-5091 GCA_038231675.1 Chthonomonadales bacterium
CGGACCACCTTGCGATTACGATCTCTTACCATGGTAAGACGCTGGGCTATCTTATCGTCTGGGCGTCCCGAGAGTGCTGGGGACATTTGATCGCGGACACGGAAGCGTATTCTTCGCCAGGCGCGGACATTCAAGGGCAGGACCCTTTTAACCGATCTTCGGTCGATTTTCTGGAAACGGTCGCGAACCATGCCGCCCTCGCGCTTGGCAATGCGCTCATTTACGAGCGGATGCAGAAGGAGCGGGAGCATGTCCTTGCCCAGGCAGAAGAACTTGCGGCGTTGAATGCAGAGCTGACCCATGCGCATGACCAACTACAGATCAAGGCCATCACGGACGGAATGACCGGATTGGCAAACCATCGTGCGTTTCAAGACCAATTACGGGCGATGATCGCGGACTTCGAGCGAGACCCTGTTCCGTTTGCCATGCTCATCATCGATGTGGATCATTTCAAGCATTACAATGACAGTTACGGTCACCCGGCTGGGGATGAAGTGCTTAAGACAATGGCCATATTATTGCGTCTTACCGTCGGTGAAAATGGCATTCCCGCCCGATACGGAGGCGAGGAATTCACTATTTTGATTCCCGGTGCGGATGAGTCCATGGCCTGGGAAGTCGCCTGCTCTATCCGAGAGACAGTAGCAAGTCATGCTTTCCCGCATCGAGACATCACCGCGAGTATCGGATTGGCCTGCTATGTGGCGGGCCAGGGTCCGGAAGCGATCGTGGATGGGGCGGATCGCGCTTTGTATGCCGCGAAGCGTGGCGGAAGAAATCGGGTAGTGCGTGAGAGCGAGATCGAAGCAGAGTTAGCAATACAGAATGCAGAGGATCTGATCCTACCCCCCGTGGAACCTCGCCATGCCGGCGAGGCAGGCTTTTTCGAATCCGATGCCGCCTACTTCGGCAGCCTGGAGGGCCTGCTCCAGGAACCCGCCAGCCAGATGTTGGAAGGAATGCTTGCGATTTTGGACCTTCGCGACAACGAAACGGAAGGCCATTCCCAACGGGTAGCGCGCTACTGCCTGCGCCTTGCCCAGGAGGCGCATCGGCAAGATGTACTTTCCATGACGCCCGGAGATCTGCGTGAACTCGCGCTGGGCGCTCTGCTACATGACATCGGCAAGATCGGAATTCCGGACTCCATCCTTTTCAAGCCAGGCCCGCTTACGGCGGAGGAGTGGGACATCGTGCGCAAGCATCCTGAACACGGTGCGAAGTTATTGCTCCGATTCCCCGGCATGGAATACGCTCTTCCCATCATCAGCGCGCACCACGAACGCTGGGATGGCGGCGGCTATCCGAAAGGAATACAGGGAGAAACGATCCCCTTTACCGCGCGACTTTTCGCCATCGCCGACACTCTGGACGCCATGGCGAGCGACCGGCCGTACCGAGTCGCCCTGCCTTATTCCGTTATTCGCGAGGAAGTATCCCGCATGTCCGGTTCGCAATTCGACCCCAGACTGGTGGACGTCTTCCTTAAGGTTCCCGAGGCCGATTGGGAAAATCTCCGGCGAGAAAAGGGATCCCATCTCAGCGGCCCCAATATGGAGGTCCATACCTACCTACGCGCCGCAGCATAACCGGTCAGCGCTTTCGGGCGGACCGAACGACGTTATCCACCAGCAGCGTGGCCAGGCCCATGAACAGAAGCACCGCCTTACACATCTCAGGCCCCCAACTCTCAGGGATCGGCAATCGTGGTAATCCAACCCCCGCGATCAGGATCCAGGCAAAGATCGCTGCCGCATAGCGCCCGTCTTCGATGAAGAGGCCGATCACTTCCTGCACGGCGGTTTTCAATACGTTCATACATTCCCCCCTGATTTGAATACGACACCCGCTTCGGCGTTTCGGTCCAGGAACGCGCGCTTGGCAAGCACGACCCCGAGGCCGGATGCGATCAGGAAACCGGCTACGAGAGCGACCAGCGAAAGGTCCGCCCCGGGCCAATGCAGGCCAATCCCCTCTCCAAACCAGAACGCTCCAAACGCGGAGAGCAGCACGCCGACAGCGAATTTCAGGGTATTTTCGGGCACTCTGGCAAGCGGCTTGTGCAGCGCCACCCCGAGCAAAATGACAATGACGCCTGCAGCGACGGCTCCCAGCGTGGCGGGCAACAGCTTGTGGCCGACAGCGCCGGTCGCGATCACGATGAAAACCACCTCGAGGCCTTCCAGCACAACTGCTTTGAAGGTCGTGGCCACCGCGATCTTATCCAGCCTCGTGGGAGCGTTCTCGCCTTCCAGAGCGGCCGTCTGGCGCGCGAAGATCGCCTCTTCATCATGAAGCTTCAGCACCCCTGCGGAACGTAACACCGCCTTACGTAGCCACCGCATGCCGAACAAAAGCAATAACACTCCTATGACCACCTGGAGTACGGCAATCGGCACCTGCTGAAGCGCCGGCCCGAACACCAAAACCAGCACGGTGAGAAAGAGCACTCCCGCCGCCGTGCCGATCAGAGCCGGCCGCCATCCACGTGTGATGCCCACCGCCAGCACGATCGTCAACGCCTCCACAAATTCCACCATCGAAGCCAGGAAACTGGCGATGATCGACGGACCCGCATGCGCCCAATCTGCCATAATCAATGTCCTTTTTCGGAATTTTGGGTTCCGGAATATCGGATTCCGCCTCCATTCCGTCTTCCGTTCTTATGGGTGAAGCCGGAAAGGATTGGCCCAGTCTCTTCTTACGGAACCTTGCACACTCCAGCGAATGCCTCACCCAACGTGAACCCGAAAGAATACTACCTGAATCTTTGTGCATGCAATCGGATTGAGCCCATAACTGAGGATTCCCACACATTTCGAACGGGTAAAATTTTGTAGATCACACGCTGGAAGCGCGCTGGAGCAGGATGGTTCCGTCGGATGGGTCTCAGCCGAAGAAATTTTTGGGCGGAAGAAACGCAGAACGATTAGGAGACCGGGCCTGTGATGCCGAATAGCAGGTTGCAGAGGACAAACTAATTCGAGAGGGACTTATTGTGAAAATTACGGGCTATCGCACCTACATCGTGGCAACTCCGTGGCGCAACCTGACTTACCTTATCTTGGAAACCGACGCAGGAATTCGAGGGGTCGGAGAGGCGCGGATCCTCGGCAAAACGCATACCGTCCTCGAGTTTTTAAAGGACGCCCGTCGGCATTTCATCGGATTCGATGTGCATGACATCGAAGAACTCTATCGGCGGTTCACCCTGCTGGATTTCGGTTCCCCCGGCGAAGTCGTGATGACGGCGCTCGCACTTGTCGAAATGGCGTGCTGGGACATTATTGGAAAGCAGGCGAATCTGCCGGTTTATCAGATGATCGGGGGCAAAGTCCACGACCGTATCCCAGCATACGCGAATGGGTGGTATACCTGTGAGCGCACTCCCGAAGAGTTCGCGGCGGCGGCCCGGAAGGTGGTGGATCGCGGGTACCTCGCGCTTAAGTTCGATCCCTTCGGCAACGGCAATCTGGAGCTGTCGCGCGTGGAGTTTTATAAGTCGATCGCGCTCATCGAAGCCGTTCATTCCGTAGCGGGCGACGGCGTGCAGATGTTGATAGAGATGCACGGGCGCTTTGCGCCGCATCAGGCGGTCGAGATCGCACGGGCGATCGAGAAGTTCAATCCGGGCTGGATCGAAGAGCCTTGCCGTCCGGAGGATCTTCCGGCGCTCCGATATGTCATGGATCACACCTGCATCCCCATTGCGACGGGCGAGCGATTGTACCATGCCCAGCAATATCGGGATCTGCTTGCGGGCCGTCTGGCGCATATCATTCAGCCGGACCTCAACCAGTGCGGTGGTCTGCTCGAAACGAAGAAAATCTGTTCCACCGCGGAAACGTATTCGATAATGGCCGCGCCGCATAACGTCGGCGGGATCATCACGACCGTCGCAACGCTGCACATGATGGTCGGCCTTCGAAACGCCAAGATTCTGGAGCACTTCAACGATTTCGTGGATTCGAACATCAAATCGGTGGGAGCGCCTTATCCGGAAGTGGTGGACGGCCACTTCACCTTACCGAACGGTCCTGGCTGGGGCGTGGAATTGGACTACGAATTCCTGGAAAGCTGCGAGCATGAACTGGTCGACGGCATTATCAGCGATCCCGGCCTGAATATGTTCGGCAAGGTGGATTGGAACAAACGGTCTCAATCTTAAACAGGCGCCCTCTTGAACTCAGGGGGAGAATTGCCAGTCGAGGATGTCTTGTGTGGCGGTATTCCCCCCTGTGCCGCCGGTAAATCCTACGTAGGCTGTGCGGCTGCCAAGGAGCACCGGGAGATTCACGTGGTACTGTTGCTCCGCAGTGGCGTGCGTCTCATCATCGGTAATGTTCACCCGCAATGTATCGCCATTGTAAGCCATATGAACCGAGAACGCATGGGCGCTATGAAGGTCGATACCGGCGCTGGTGAGGTCAAGGCTGGAAGTTCCGACCGGCGTTGCTCCATTCAGGAACATTCCCGTGGAATTTGGGCTTTCCGATGTATTGCGAAAGATGTCGAACTTGATGGCAAGCCCGGAGTGAATCTTTGCCCCCGTCGACTTTGCGGGATCCAGGCCAAACCCCAGGCCGCCGCCGCCGCTGCCCAGCGCATTTGGCCCGATTTTCTGAATCGTAAATGTGATTCCATCGGCGACAGGATTCGTGAGTCGAAAACGAAAGGTGGTATGGAATGATGCAATGGGCTGCCGCGCCATATAAAAAGCGCTGCCCGCCTCATGCGTTCCACCGTCGGTGAGTCGGATCACATTGTCCTGGACGCGGGCACTCCCGGTCCAGGCAAGACCGCTCGGATGCGAGAAGCCGCTGGGGAAGGAGGGTCCCCCTTCCGGAGCGCTACCCATTTTGCCGGATACCAGACCATAGACACAGAGGCGATTGGAGAAAGTAGCCAGGTATACCTTGCCATTCGCGATCGTTGGATAGGTAAATTTCGCGAAGTCGCCGCAGTCGTCCCTACTCAGGGACTGCCGGCTATTCCATAGCTCTACCCCCACATTCGAGGCATCAAAGGCCCGCAAAACTCCCGGGACCGTGCTGTTATTGGCATCCCCGTGATAGGGAAGATAGGCCC
>JBBRKX010000455.1:0-5080 GCA_038231675.1 Chthonomonadales bacterium
CAGGGTGACCTCACCGGTCATCGCGAGCAGCGGCTTAACCTTACGACCGCTGAAGAGCGAAGCCAATGCGGTGGTCATCGTGATGCCTGCGGAGGGGCCATCCTTGGGTATGGCTCCTGCCGGCACATGGATGTGAATGTCGTGCTTCTCATAGAAATCGGCGGGAGCTCCGATCGCTTCCGCATGCGCCCGCACATAAGAAAGCGCCGCCTGAGCCGATTCCTTCATCACATCGCCAAGCTGTCCCGTGAGCGTCAGGGTGGACGGCCGGTTCGTCGGACTCGGGGTAGCCGCCGCTTCGATGAAGATGATATCTCCCCCCATCGGCGTCCACACGAGGCCTGTCGCAACGCCGGGCCGGTCCACGCGTTCCAGCGCCTCTTCATTCTCATACCGGGGCGAGCCGAGATACTCGGTCACGACCTGGGGAGTGATGTCGATCGTCTCCATTTTGCCTTCGGCGAACCCGCGTGTCGCCTTTCTGCAGATGGTCGCTATTTCCCGTTCCAAATTGCGGACGCCGGCCTCGCGGGTATAGCCGTGTACGATCTCGCGGACCGCCTCCACCGCGAACGTGATCCGCCCGGTAATCCCATGCTCGTCCGCCTGTTTGGGGATCAGGTGCTGCTCCGCGATCGCGGTCTTTTCCTCCTCGGTATACCCGGCGATCTCGATGATCTCCATACGATCTCGCAGGGGGGGCAGGATGGTGTCCAACACGTTTGCCGTCGTGACGAACAGCACCTTGGACAGGTCGAACGGAACATCCAGGTAGTGATCTCGAAAGGAGGTGTTCTGCTCCGGATCGAGCACTTCCAGGAGTGCGCCGGACGGGTCGCCGCGGAAGTCCGCCTGGACCTTGTCGACTTCATCCATTATGAAGACCGGATTGTTCGTTTCCGCCCGCTTTATCCCTTGCACGATCTGTCCGGGCAGCGCGCCGACATACGTGCGGCGATGGCCGCGCACTTCGGCTTCGTCGCGCACCCCTCCCAGCGACACGCGCACAAACTTGCGCCCCATTGCTTTCGCGATCGACTTGCCCAGGCTGGTCTTACCCACTCCAGGAGGGCCCGCGAAGCACAGGATCGGCTGGCGCGCCTTGCCGTCCTGTTTGAACTTTCGGACGGATAGGTATTCCAGAATACGGTCTTTCACCTTTTCGAGGCCGTAATGGTCCGCGTCCAGCACCTCTTTTACAGCGGCAATGTCCAGGTTGTCTTCCGTGCTTATCTGCCAGGGCATCGCGACCATCCAGTCGAGATACGTCCGCGCGACGCTGAATTCCGGAGCGGCCGGGTTCATCCTGCTGAGACGATCCAGCTCACGTTCTGCTTCTTTTCGCGCCTCATCCGGCATACCGGAAGCCGCGATCTTTTCGCGCAGTTCATCGATCTCCTGGGTGCGCTCGTCGCCTTCGCCCAATTCTTTCTGGATCTGGCGGAGATGCTCTCGCAGATAGTATTCCCGCTGAGTCTTGCCCATCTCCTGCGCCACTTCCGACTGGAGGCGGCTTCCGAGCTCGAGCACCTGCACTTCACGCGACAACAGCTCCATGAGCCGCGTCATGCGTGGTTTTAGATCCAGTGTCTCGAGGATCTCCTGCCGCTCCTGGAACGTGAGGCGAGGCATTTGCGCCGCGATCAAGTCCGTCAGGACGCTGGGCTCTTGAACGTTGGTCGGAAGATTTTGCATCTCGTCCGGCAGGTCGTTGGAAAGCTGGACGACACGGCCGAACAACTGGCCGATGTTGCGCTTGAGCGCTTCGATCTCCATCAGGTCGGCTTCCGGTATCGGGGCCTCTTCGATCGGTCGAATCTTAACGCGCAGATAGGGGCTGGACTCCACCGCTTCCAGGATTTCAAAGCGCTGAACGCCCTGCACGATCAGCCGGATGCCGTCCGGCACCTGCGCCATCATCCGGATCGCAACGACCGTGCCGATTTTATATACGTGGTCGATGGTCGGGTTTTCGACGGAGGGGTCCTTCATGCAGGAGACCGCGATCAAGCGATTTCCGCCCACGACGGACTCGTTCACCAGCTTGATGGAGTTTTCTCGACCCACGCCGAGCGGGGCGACGAGAGCCGGGAAAATGACCACTTCTCTCAGGGGAAGAAGATTGATCTCCTCGGGTATCTTCGGCTTTCCTTCGCCCAGACTGTCGTCGGAAGCCTCCGAAGATATGTCGTCATTAATGGTGATCGGCTCCGTGGAAATCTCGTCCTCGGGGGTCACGGACTCTTCCATTATATCAGTTTCTTTTTCTAGTTCCATGATAAATCCCTTTTTGTCAGGTGGCCTCGGGCTTGTTTCCCTGCCGATGTGGGTATATAGGGGGCCGCGCCTATTCGCTTGTGATCTCAATGACCCGTTTTTCCGGGAGGGGATCCAGCCGCTTCGGAATGGAGATCACCAAAAAGCCATCGCGATACTTCGCCTTGATATGGTCCCGATCCAACCTCAAATTTCCGGGCAAAACGATCTTGCGCTCGAATGCTCCGAAATAAACTTCAAGATGATAGTAACGTATCCTATCTCCACGCTCCTCTTCGGTCTCGGAACGATCTCCGGAGAGAGAGAGAACACGGTCATCCGCGGAAAGCGTGATATTGAGACGATCCGGGCGTACACCCGCAAGCTCCAGCTTTATGACGAGCGCCTGATGGGTCTCGTACATATCGGCGCATGGCTGGAACCGGACGGCCCGCATGGCGTCGTCCGCGCTGCGGCGGATATCCGTCTCCATCTGCATGATCAGGTCTAATGGGTTGAAGTCTCGACTTGCCATATGCTCCAGTCCTTCTGAGAAACTTCTCTACTTGCGTGTCATACGCTCATGATATATGATAATACCTTTGAATAGCCAGGGCAGTTCCCACGAAACGCCCGGCCTCGGAAGAATCAATGCAGGAAATGTTCCCTGCCGGATTTGTTCGGACAGGTTTGCGGAGCATCCCAGGGAACCGCACCCTGGGTATCCTTACCCTGGGTATCCTTACCACGGACACGGAGCATAGTCCTTCAAAAATTGTCCGTACAGCGGTGTTTCTTCGCTCAGGATGCCCTGTGCGATCGGATGATAGATCCGGGCCATTCCGTCCATGATGTCCAGGGGAGGGAAGAACCCGGTTCCTTCCTGCAAACGAGTCCGTTTGGGAGTAGGGTTCTCATCGGTGACCCATCCTGTGTCCACGCTATTCATATAGATGGAATCCCGGGCATAGTCCTCGCCCGAAGTGCGGGTCATCATATTGAGCGCCGCCTTCGCCATGATGGTATGGGGATGAAACACCGTCTTGTGACGCCGAAACTGGCCTTCCATTGCGGACACGTTGACGATGAAGCGGCGCGGAAAAGGGGACCGCACCATCAGCGCCTTGAGCCGGCTATTCAACAGGAAGGGAGCGATGGAGTTGACGAGTTGGACTTCCAGCATCTCCGGGGCGCCCACCTCATCCAAGCGCAGCAGCCAGCTATTTGTCTCCCGTGAGTCGGCACGCTCCTCATTGTCCTCGAGGGCATCCGCCGGCAATACGTCCGTGATGGCCGGTAGGATGGCGGGCAGCAGGGTGGAGCTATCCGAAATCGTCAATGTCTCGGGCGCGTTCTGCCGGACGAGCCGGCATGCTTCGATCGAGAGCGTTTCATGCGGCCTCTGCTCCTGCGCCAGCAGATCCTGGTAAAATCCAAGCGGTCGCCGGATAGTCTGGGCGGCGTTATGAATCATGATATCGAGGTGGGGCTCGGTATCCAATAAATGGCGGGCGAACATCTCCACGGCGGGGATATTACGCAGATCGAGACCATAGACTTGCAATCGTTCGCCCCAATCGGCGGAGTCGGTTTCGGCATGAAAGCGGCGCGCCGCGGCATGTGGAAACCGCGTGGTCACGATGACTCTGGCTCCATCGCGCAGCAGCCTGAGCACCGTTTGGAACCCGATCTTTACGCGGCCACCGGTCACAAGCGCGGTGCGCCCGGTGAGGTCGGCGCTCAGGTTGCGCATGCGATAATTATATTCGGCGCACGCAGGGCACAACAGATGATAGAAAAAGTGGACTTCCGTATATTCCGCTTTACAGATATAACAGGATTCCGGCTGGTTCAATGCCCTGCCCGTCGGCGCGGCAGGCGCGGGCAGTAAAGCGGCGGGAACGGCGTCCCGCTGGATCTGCACCATTCCCGTGGTGGCCTGCAAAGCGAGGTCTTCGACCCGCTTGCGCCACTTTTCGGCGCGCTGGTCGTCCCGTTTCCCCTCTTTATAAATCCTCGAAATCAGGCCGTTGAAACGGTCGTCTCTACGAATGAGGCCATGCGAGTCGGCGATTTGCTGCAGCACCTGCATACAGGTCTGCATTTCTTCCGGCGAAATTTCCATAACAAAGTCCTTCGGTATCGAGCAATTCCATGCGATGCAAATCGCCTTAAATGAAGGAACAGTTTACCCGAAATCACGCATGCCATCTCTGTTGGGTTAAATGAGCCGTAATGGCGGGCCTAATGATCTGCGTGAACCATGGCATGGGATATAGAGGAAATGGGAGGCATCTCCGCTAATTATGCCCCGAAGTTCGGCACTGGTTTCTCGGCAACCCGATTCGAACTTTAATTCGATCCAAAGGCTTTGTTTCATGCGCTATTTGCTTTTGCTCGTCCTGTTGGGAACACTGGCGGCTTCGGCCGCTCCCGTGGTTCGAGGGCGCGAGGATATTGTTATCGCGGATTTCGAAGGCAAGGATTACGGAAAGTGGGAGGTAACCGGCACGGCCTTTGGGAACGCCCCGGCGCAGGGGGGCTTTCAGAATCAGATGCCGGTCACGGGATACCAGGGGCATGGACTTGTTGATTCCTACAACGGCGGCGACGATTCGACGGGCACACTGACCTCGCCTGATTTTGAGGTCGGACGAAAGTACATCAATTTCCTTATCGGCGGGGGCAAATATCCGGGGCTCACCTGCATCAATCTGCTGGTAGGCGGACAGATCGTACGGACCGCGACCGGGCCGAACGGTGCCCCGGGCGGGACAGAGCGATTGGACTGGTATACCTGGGACGTCTCCGATTTACAGGGGAA
>JBBRKX010000456.1:0-5069 GCA_038231675.1 Chthonomonadales bacterium
CGGGGCGAGCGACGAGACCCCCGACAATGGAGGCGAGCGCGCCTTCCATGCCTGCGGCCACGATCAAGACATTTGCCGCGAACAGCCTGTCCTGTTTGCCCAGCAGACGGTGGATGCCGGCGACGCCTACATCGTAGAGTCGTTCCACCGGGCTGCCCATCTCCTGCGCGGTGATGGCGGCCTCCTCGGCCACCGGCAGGTCTGCGGTACCAGCCGACACCACCAGAACGATGCCTTTAGGCTTCCGCAAAATGTTCGACTGAACGCCTGGAAGCCCCTCCGGGGGACCGCCGCCGACCACGTTTTCCTCTGCCGACCGCGTCCCCTCCTGTGCGCTGGAAACATTCACTTCCTGAGGAGCGCCCGGCACCACCAGCATGCGCGCAAGCGCATGGTAAACGGCCGAAGGAAACTTATGCAGGACCGCTTCCGCGACGTCTGGAGCCGCACGAGAGGCAAGCACCTTGCTGGAACGGGCGGTCAGCCTCTCCAGGATGATGAGGATCTGTTCGGTTGTTTTTCCGGGACAGTAGACGACCTCGGGGAAGCCTGTCCTCAAGGCGCGATGGTGGTCCAAGTTGGCGAAGCCAAGATCTTCGGACGGAAGGGAACGGAGCGTCTCAAGCGCTGAATCCACCGCGACGTTCCCCGCTTGAACGCCTTCCAACAGAGCCTTTAAGCGCTCTACATCCATAAGACAAACCGACCTCTTCCATGAAATCGCATAGGATCGAACGCGCCCGACACGACCATATCGGCGGCGGGCATGGCGCGATCAATCATCGTTTACCAAGCACTTCGATCGCGGACAATGGCAAAAGGGTCACGCTTTTCGCCAGGGTGTCGTTCATTTTACCGGACCGATACCCCTCGAGGTCAAGCGTGACATACGTGTAACCAAGCTCTTTAAACCGTGCGTTGATCGGCTCGCGCAGCTCTACCAGCTTGAGGATATCCTGAGGCTCGACCTCGATGCGCGCCACGGTATCGTGATGCCGCACTCGGAACTGTCGAAAGCCAAATTCACGCAGCGTTTTCTCACAACCGTCCAGCCTTGCGAGGAGTTCGGCGGTGATCGTGGTGCCATACGGGAAACGGGAGGAGAGGCACGCGAACGAAGGCTTGTCCCAGTTCGCCAGTCCCAGGTGCAGCGCCAGGTCCCGCACATCCGCCTTGGTCATTCCGGCTTCGCGCAGGGGGCTGCGGACTCCGCGCTCATCTGCAGCGCGCAGACCGGGCCGATGATCCCCCGGCTTGCCGTCATCGGAATGCGATCCGTCGGCGATCCAGGGAATATTGCGTGCGGTCGCGACCTCCTGCAACTCGGTAAAAAGCTCTGTTTTGCAATGGTAGCATCGGTTCGGCGTGTTCACGGCGAAGTTCGGGTTGGCGAGCTCATGGGTGCGTACACGCGTCACCGTAACGCCCATCTCCTCCGCAACCTTCAACGCCGCATCTACTTCGCCCTGGGGGAACGCTTCGGAATCGCCTGTCACGGCGACCGCGCCCACGCCCAACACGTCATGCCCGACTTTCAACACGACCGTGCTGTCGACGCCGCCGGAATAGCCGATCACAACTTGCCCCATCTCGCGAAAGATGTTTTTCAGTGCGTTGTATTTGACCGTAAGGTCCGCGGAAAGCCCTGGCGGCATTTCGCTTGCGGACGCACTATTGGACATCTGTGCTGTGATTCCCATCTTCTGACAATCCTCCTCCGGCGCCGGGCGCATTCTCGATTATATCATGAATCGGGCTCGACGGCAACGTATTTTGCTCGTGCGCCGCCTATCTCCGGACTATTCCGCCACTCTATTTACTTCGCCATCCTGTTTAATCCACCAATACATTTACGACGGCGGGGCTGCTTTGTTCTCCCCGATCTTCAAGGACATGGGCGGCAAGGGGCTTTGTCTCTCCTCCGGTGCTGGAAGCCGTAAGCGAAACCGCTTCCACATCTCTTCCCATGGGGGCTAGTTTAGAAATCGGTATCTGGCTTCGGTTCAATGTCCATCCCGGCGGCGAAGTAAACGCGAGTGTGCCGGTGAAGCTCTGCTTGCCGAAGTTGTATACCTGCGCTTCCACGGCTATTGGACCGCTGCCGGATATCCGGAACGCCTCAAGCCCCTTGTCGGCCTTTGCTTCAAGCAATCGCAAGCGAACCACGATGTGCGCCAGGGTAGCCGGCTTGACCGCATGCGCCGGGTGCGTTTCCTTATAAGTAACGGGAAGGTGGAGAGCCTCGGTGAGCGCGCCATGCGGCAGGCGCACAAAAACGGGCGAAGGAGAGACCGCGATATGCGGAACATGATTATGTACGTCCGCATCGAGCCGCGTCGGCGCTCCCACCACATCGAGAACCTGGAGCGTCGCAAGCTTCTTGACCCCTTCCGGACTCAACGGGAGCGGAACGATAACGTTGGATTTATCCGACCATGCAAGGACGGTTTCTCCCTCGCCATTGTCGAATACATGGACATGAAGGCCCGGCTGCCGATAGGTGATCTCGCCCAGATACCGAGCGGCTCCAAGCGCTTCCGTCGTGGTCGCAAGCGCGGCATATCCCGGAGCAGGCGTAAAATCCGCGTTCAAGACTCCGAATTCGGATCCATTTTCCACATAGTGCGGGAAAAGAAAAAAGAAGTGCTTGTCGACGCCGTGCGCGAGGGCTTCGGCATACGAACGTGGGATAAATTCCGCTTGCCGACGCCGGTCCTCCTCGGAAACCAGGCCTTCCGTCGTATGCAGGGGGATTCCCGCCTCGGTCAGCCAGACCGGACGGTCGGTCGTGCCGGTATCCGCCCGCTGCGCCTGGTGGGCATCGGCGCGCCGGGCATAGTTTGCCGGGTCGTCATAAATATGATAATTGAAGATATCGTAGTAGCCACGCGTTTCGTTCAAAGCGAGCGCGGGGGCAAATCGCTCTCCGGCAAGCGCAAAGGAGACCTGGGTCACCGGCAGAGCGGAGTCCGCCGCCTTGAAGCCCAGATACGTCGCCTTCAGGAACGCGGCGTATTCGCTGGCCGGGTCAGGAGCGAAGGCCGGGATGTCGGCCTCGTTCCAGACTTCCCAGGCTTTGACTTTGCCCTTGAAATGCCGGGCGGCGGCGAACGCGAAATTGTAGGCGTCGCGCAAATCGTCGGGAAACCGATTCATCGCTCCATCGGCTCGCGCCCATTTCGGGACGTCATGAAAAGCTTCGCATACGGAAATGCCGTGTTTGGCTTCCGCGTCCACGGCGCGATCGTATCGCCCCCACGCGAACTTGCCGTGTACGGATTCGACCTCGTTCCATGAGATCCTGTCACGCGCCCAGACGAACCCGGCACGCTGCAGGAGTTCGGACCCGAGTTCGTACCGATCCGGCGGCACAAGCCATGCAAGCGCGGCATCCGTGGCCACGCGCCCCGGTGGGCGGAGATGGGGGCGCGCCACGACGACAAAGGAGGTCGAGCGCACGGCGGCCGGCCCCGTCGGGACGATCTCATAGTAACCACGCGCCAGTCGCCCAAGCTCAATCGCGCCTGAGGGGAACGTCCCCTCTTTTACGACCTTGCCGTTGTAGTTTTGAATCTTCAGATCAACGGTCGGCGCGGATCCCGATGCGGTGAAATGAACCTTTTCATCCTCGTAGAATACATTTGCCGGCGCGCTTGCCGAAAACGTTTGCGTCGTCCCCGTCACGGGAGAGACATCTGCCGTGGCGGCCCGGGGAGCGCAACTGATTGCCAAAGCGACCATACCGACGCCCGACTGAAAAAACCGGCCTTTTAATTTTCGTTTTCTTGCATTCACCAACGTTGAATTCCCTCCGACCAAGGCCGCTCTCATCCTTCTCCCTTGACGCTTCCGCACGGCGTTTGTTTCGAACATTTATGTGCGCTGTCAGGCGCATGCCTGACACCGACCTACATTTCTCCGCTGATCAAATGCTTCGCGCTGCGAACGGCGCATCCATTTCGTCCGATCAAGCGGCCCAGTTGCTGCGCCCGACTGCCGCTTCCACCCGTGAAAGCCCGTTGACTGTCGTTGTTCCCGCTCCTGTTGAGGAGGAGCAGACTTTACGTGTCCATTCGGAACGCGATTGATGTGCCTCCGACATCGTCACGATGTGACCGGACGTCTCGTTTCTTATCATTGGGAATGTGGCGCGCTACGTGACCAGGAAGGAGTATTCTCTTTTGAAGTCGAATAGCCCCCCGCGTCCCAATTTCCTGTTTCCCAGCCTGCGCCTTGATGCATAGAAGCGAGCGCTTTATCGGGCCAGGGCTCCCTTGAACTCGAAAGGAGTTTTGTATTGAAAGTTAGATATCAAGCCGCCGCGATGTGCGTGGCGGGACTCACCCTTTGCGGAAGCTTGCTCATAACGACGGCGAACGCCAAGCCGCCCAAGCATGGCAAGAAGCCCGCCAAACCCGCTGCAAGCGGCAAAGCGACCCCCGCGATGATCGCGGCCGGCACCAAGGTCTATGCCGCGAACGGCTGCGCGGGCTGCCATGCCATCAACGGCACGGGCGGAAACGGCGGCCCGGAACTGACGAATGTCGGCGGCGACCCGAAGCACACCGCGACCTGGTTTACCACGGCCGTTGCGACTCCGACCAAGATCGATGCCGACTCCAAGATGCCTGCGTATGCGGAAAAAATCAAGGGCGCCGACATGAAGAACCTGGTCGCGTACCTCGGCAGCCTCAAGAAGGCCAAGTAGGTCTTCGATTTCGACTCCGTGCGCACGGTCGAATGTTCGTGTCAGGCCCGAGGCGGTTCGTTCGCCCCGGGCCGGCGTTTGTCCGGCCGCATGGAGGGCCGAAAAGACGAAGGAGACAAGCCGGTGACCAGTATAGACAAAGGGCCGCTCACGCCGGCCTCCGTTCCCGATATCACCCTTGGGCCGGATATCCTGCAGGATGAGAACGTTGCCTGTGGACGGGAATGGCTCGAAACCAACAGCCAGGGCGCTTACGCTTCGTCCACTGTTTCCGGAGCAAATACACGGCGGTATCATGGTCTTCTGGTTGCCGCCCTCCATCCTCCACTGGGGCGCGCCGTCCTGCTTTCCAAGCTCGACG
>JBBRKX010000457.1:0-5064 GCA_038231675.1 Chthonomonadales bacterium
AGCCACCAGACGACAATATACCGTATTCGAAATAACGCTTCTGAAGCACATTCGCTTGAGATAGAGCATCCAGGAAAACTCCCCCAGGGAACCTTTGTAGGGATTGCCTACCCGGAAGCGCCTGTAGAGATGCGCGCCATCGTAAAGGGGGTCCGGTTGGCCATCGAGATCGAGCCTAAAGCATCGGTCGAAATGCATGTTACGGAGACCTCCCCGGCCGAGGGGCAACTGATTCTTCACGGAGATGGCGGAGTCAATTGGCTCAGACAGACTTTAAGCCCTGGCGGAAAGCCGGTGGACCATCCGGGTTTGCGGGAATGTATGGAACGCCAGGTTGCGCTTGTCCGGACGAAGAAGGCGATGTCCGATTGCGAACAACAAGTGACGGATATTCTGGACGAGCAGAAGCGTTTGATGGATCTTTTGCAAGCCGGCGGCCATGAAGGCGCTTCAAGCGAATGGCGATCCACCCTGGCGGAGAACGAAAAAACCGTCAAAAGCCTGAAAAAAGAGACGATCCCTGCGTTGCGTGAGGCTATTAATGCCGCCGAAGAGGCGTTGCAGGCGGCGCTCTCCTCGCTCATTTTGAATCTCGATGAGACCGCCTGAAAGCGTCACGAACGAGGAGAGCATTGCGTCGTTCGAGAATATTTATATAGACGGCTGAATATCGCGGGATTTACCTCGAAGATATCCATGGAAGAGATTTATGCGAGCCGTACACGACCCATGTTTCGCCGTGAGATCAAGAGCACGCCGTGAGCGCAAAAGACAGGGCAACACTATTTAAGGATAGAGCAGATGCCGGAAGGCAATTGGCCGCCGTACTGCAGCCGATTTCAAGCGCCGATGCCGTGGTGCTTGGTCTTCCTCGTGGAGGCGTCGTAGTCGGCTTCGAGGTGGCAAGCGCATTGCATGCGCCGCTGGATGTGTGTCT
Source organism: Chthonomonadales bacterium (assembly GCA_038231675.1). Taxonomy (GTDB): domain Bacteria; phylum Armatimonadota; class Chthonomonadetes; order Chthonomonadales; family Chthonomonadaceae; genus JBBRKX01. The sequence continues at coordinate 938 of JBBRKX010000457.1, forward strand.
AGCGCGGAAGCTTGGCGCTCCTTGCAATGAAGAACTCGGGATCGGAGCGATCGCTTCGGATGGCATTTGCTTAATAGACGATGCTCTTGTTACAAGGTTGAAGATTGCCGTTACGGATATCGCCCAGAGCATCGTTAAGCAGAATGAGGAGATGGAACGGCGGTCGCGGCTTTACCGGGGGGGGCGAACGTCGCTCGCGCTTTGCGGCCGCACGGTGATTTTAGTGGATGATGGCCTCGCAACAGGCATTACAGCCAGGGCCGCCGTGCGCTCTATACGGCTGCAGTCTCCAGGAAGGGTGATACTGGCCGCACCGGTCTCTTCGCGTGAAGCCGCTACGCTTTTAGTGGGTGAGGTCGATGCATTCGTCTGCCTGAGCGTTGCCACGAACTTTCGGTCTGTCGGAAATTATTACACAACTTTCGAACAGACCACCGACGAAGAGGTACTGCACCTTCTCTCGAAAGCCTCCCAGAAACAAGAATAATGGGCGCTCGATGATCTGCCCAGTTCCATTTGCCTGATCTACAAGGAGAAGTTAGAATGGCGTGTCAAGCGTGTGGCCTTCCGGCCCCTACACAGAATATCAAGCTGCAGTACAATGTGGGCATGATCATTGCCCGAAGAAATTATACGATCAATGGCGATCTTTGTAAAGACTGCATCGACAAGCACTTCAAAGAGTACCAATTGAAAAATCTCACGCTGGGATGGTGGGGTTACATATCGTTTTTTATGACAGGGTACTATCTGGTTGCGAACACCGTCCAGTATTCCAAGACACGACAGCTTCCCCGTCCAACTCCCGGCATGCAAAGAGTGCAGCCGGGAGTAGGGGGTGCAGGGGCTTCGACAGGCGTGAACCAGCAGCAACCCTATGCCATGGGGGCGGTCTCCAATGCTCCCCTTCAGCAAGCTCCCATGAATGCGCGGGCGGCCTATCTCGGAGGGGCGGCAGTGAACCAGCCCATGGGAGCACAATCTTTGCAACACGCTCCAGTCGCTCCTCCGCCAACTCTGACGCAGGATACGATCGCGCGCATGCAGCCGGTCGCGGCCGAATACTGGGCTCGTCTATGCCAGGGCGAACCGATCGATACGCTGGCTCCGACCATGGGGCAGAAAGCTATGGTAGATGCCCACCAGGCATGGCTGTACGGTGCGGGCATGATCAAGACAGCGCATGACCAGGCTGCGCAACAACAGGCAGGCTCCCCTCCGCTCAATACGTGAAAGCCCTTGCGGACATTATCTCAGCGAATGAGACTCGACAAAGACATGTGGATCGGGCCTACGAATACTCTTTAGGAGCGAGGATGAACGACACTTTGCAGGGCTGGTTAAACGATCAGATCCATCTGCTGAAAGAACAAAATCTCTACAAACCGTTGGTTGTAATGGAGACTCCCTCCGGCGCGCGAATCACCGCAAACGGTAAGAAGAACGTCGTCAATCTCTCCAGCAACAACTATCTCGGGCTCGCCGATCATCCCACGGTGAAACAAGCGGCCATCCATGCGATCGAGAAGTACGGGGCAGGCGCGGGCGCAGTGCGGCCTATCATTGGAACGATGGATATCCACATGGAGCTTGAGCGGCGGCTTGCCGCCTTCAAGCATGTGGAAGCCAGCCTGGTGTTTCAGAGCGGCTTTACGGCGAACGCCGGCGTGATTCCCACCATCACGGACGCGGCCGACGCGATTATCACCGACGAGCTCAACCATGCCAGCATTATAGACGGCGTACGGCTTTCCAAAGCGGCGCGCAAGATTTATAAACACTGTGATATGGGCTCGCTGGAGGCGGCTCTCAAGGAAACTACCGACGTCAAAAAGCGGTTGATCATTACGGATGGCGTCTTTAGCATGGACGGGGATATCGCGCCGCTTCCCGACATCGTCACCCTTGCTCGACAATATGATGCCGCCGTCATGGTGGATGACGCGCATGGCTCGGGAGTCCTGGGCGGAGGCAGGGGGACGGCATATCATTTCGGGGTGCATGGGGAAATCGACGTGCAGCTTGGAACGTTGTCCAAGGCGGTTGGAGTGATGGGAGGATACATCGCCGGAAGCGCCCGGCTGATCGAATGGCTAACGCAGCGAGCGCGTCCCTTTCTCTTCAGTACGGCGCAGCCGCCTTCGGTTGTTGGAGCGGTGCTGGCGGCAATCGACCTGATGGAGAACGATCCGGGGTTTGTAGAGCGTTTGTGGGAAAACGCGCGTTATTGGAAAGCAGGTCTGCGAGAGCGCGGGTTTGACACCGGCGTTTCGGAGACTCCCATCACGCCGGTTATCACAGGCGACGAAGGCGCGGCCCAGGCGTTGCAGCGGGGGCTGTTCGATGAGGGCGTACTCGCGCTTGCCATCGTCTTTCCCACCGTTGCTCGCGGCAAAGCCCGCGTGCGGAGTATGCCGAGCGCCATGCACTCGCGCCAGGACCTCGACGATGCCCTCGCGGCCTTTGCAAAGGTCGGTAAAGAATTGCATCTAATCGCTTGATCCCGAACCCTGGAAACCCTGCTCCTCCGGATATCGGCGGAGCAGGGCTTCTTCCCTCCCCAATTATTCCAGCACGAGATAGAAGGTGTTGGGGGGCAGGGTGATGCTGAAGCCTCCAGCGCTGCTCGATCCCTTTACCTCTTGACTCGGATAACCCGATGTGTCGAGCAATGTGGCCTTCTTGATCCCGGGATTCTTCACAAGCAACGTAATCTGTGTATTCGCGACTTGCCACGGCATCTTTCCGGTATTGAGCACTTCGTAACCCTGGAAGGTCTGCTTCCCGTCGTCGCTCTTGAATTCCGCCGGCTTCGTTTGCCATCCTGTCGGACGGACATACGTCCCAACCTGGATAAGGATCTTGTGGGAAGTCGCAAGCGGCCTGTCATCCATGGAAACCGCGGTTAATGTGGCATAAGGGTTGGCGGATTCAATCACCATATCGTTCAAAATGATCTTGCCCGCCTTGCTGAAGAAGCCACTGGCGCCCTGGGCTTTCGCCGCGTTGATCGTACAGAGGCCTTTGCCGTAATCGAGCGTGACTTCCCCCGTGATGCTCTTTACAATCTTCCGGTCGTTGTCAATGTATTTCGTCAGATCCACGACCTTATCGTTCGCCGGATCGCCGCCGTACTTCACATCCACCGGACCCACCAGGAAGGCAAGTGGATCGACGCCTTTCGAGAGTTCCGACTTTCCCCGTGCGTTCCCGGTATCACGGTTAGGATCGAAAGTCCTATCTTCCGCGAGAATAGGATTGGTCCTTTGCCAGAGGTCGACCAGAGGGCGCTCTTCATGCACCGCTACGGCGCCTTGCTTTATATATCCCATTCTGTACAGCAGAGCGGACGCGGGAAAGCTTCCCATCAGGGCCGGAGTCGAGCAGGACCATTTCGTCATGGCATGCTGGCCGCCAGGGAAATTCAGAAAGTCGAAATAGGGATTCTGGTCGTACTCGGGCGCTCCCGCGGAAAACCAGTAGAGGCTGTCTACCCCGGTGAGCGACTCATAGGCAGCCGCGAGAAAGGGCGCTTCCGACTGATATCCCTCCGGGCTGACCCAGGTGCTTTCCGTGATGATCATCGGATGTCCCGTCACCTGCTTCAGGTTCGTAGGCAGAGCACGTGGATCCGTAAGGCACGAGTCGTTGGTGAAGTGATGGCCGGGATCGATCCGCCAGCCATTGTTGTCGCCCATATGCACGCCGCCCGTATATTTGTTCACGGCGATCACATCGGCTGCGGTGTCGGTATAGCGTACCAGATCGTTGAGGCGAATAGGATCCGCAGTGATCCAATTGGAGGCGTTGATAAGCTGCTTGCAGCCAAGATCCTTGCGATAGTATTGTGCGATGTCGGAATAGAATTTGTGTTGTACATCCGCGTAGAACTCGGTTTCATCGGCAAGGCGCTTGTCCGTGCCACCTCCGGGATGTTGCGTCAGCATATAGACATTCATCAGGCCGACCGTGCCCTGTGCAAAGTCATCCTTTTCGTTCCCAGCGCCCTCCCATGCCTGCTTTGCCTTGTTCAGCGATCCGTACTTCTTGACGAGCCCCTGACCAAACTTGATACCCAGCTTTTCGTGCTGCTCGGGCTTCATCCCCTGCATCGTCCAGAAGAACAT
>JBBRKX010000458.1:0-5057 GCA_038231675.1 Chthonomonadales bacterium
ATCCTACCCTGCGCCGAAACACGATTGCCGCAGTGCTCATGGCCACCGCCGGCGTAGGTGGGTTCTGGGGCATTGCCGTCTGGTCGCCGGAACTTGCCCGGGAAGTGCTTAAACCGCTGCATCTCGCGCCGCTTCAGTTCGACCGTTATAAGAGCGTGATCTACCTTGTCCAAAATTTCGGGGCGCTGTTCGGAGCGTATCTATACGGCGAATTCTCCGAGCGCACCAATCGTCGGACCTCTCTGGCCGTCTTCTTTTTGCTTGCATTCGCCTCGATCCAGGGCATGTTTCTTACCGCGCACAGCCTTACCACCTTGTTGATCTGGGCGCCCATCATGGGCTTCTGCACCCTTGGGCCGTTTGCCGCCTACACCGTCTATTTTCCGGAGCTCTTCCCTACCCGCCTTCGCGCGACCGGCTGCGGCGTCGGCTACAATTGCGCCCGCATCGTCGCCGCCGCAGCGCCATTCGCACTGGGCCAGCTGACGCAACACTACACCTTCAGGACCGCCGCGAGCATGGTTGCGTTTGTGTACGTGTTCGGCTTCATCGGCCTTGCCATCGCTCCTGAAACCAAGGGCAAGCCCCTCCCTTCCTGAAGCTCCGTGAGCCAAACGGAAGTCCGCCCCGTGGCGGATGCTCCGCCAAAGTCGCAGGGATCCTTACCAGTTTGACACCCACAACGACCTGCTGGTATACTGTAAAAAGGTGAAACTGTATGTGGGCATAAGCGTCTATTTCTCCCCCGATCGAGACGCAAGCCGTTCGGCTATTTACGCGGCATGGTTCGGAGGAATACCGTGAGGTCTTTCAAATCTTCCCTTGGTGTCATCAGCTTATCCGTGGTCATGGTTGGCGGCTTTCAAGTCGGCCATATCATGGCCGGCGGTCCGCATGCCGGATTGCACGATAAGATCAATCAGGTTTTAACCGCGACCACCGGAGTGAGCAATGCGATCGCCGCTCAGTTGACCGAAGCCAGCCCCGATACTCCTCCCGCCGATGTCTTCGAATCCGTTCTCGACCATGTTCAGCGTGAGTTCGTCGAAGGCACGGACAGCGACGCCAGGCTTACCAACGGCGCGCTTGGTCGCATGTTTGCTTCGTTGGACAATTCTAAAACCGATTACCTCGATCAAACGCTTTGCCGTGCGCGCCAGGACGCTCTCGAAGGGCGCTATCATGGAATCGGCGCCGTGCTCACCGTAACGCGCACCAAGCAAGAGGATGTGGATTACCATCATTTGACGGTGGTGGACGTCATGCCCGGCAGTCCCGCCGAAAAAGCCGGACTTCAAACTGGCGACCAGATCACCACGATCGATGGTCATTGGATTATCGCGTATTCCGTAACGGTCGATTACGACAAAATCATCAAAGAGAAGACCGACGATTCCTCCAAGAAGGTGGAAGCGGACAAGGTCAACGCCAAATTCCAGAAGGGCGTCACGGTAGCCAGAGCCCTCCCCCTGTTGATCGGCGGAGAAGGCAAGCTGCTTCATCTGACGGTAGAGCGCGGTGGGCAGGCCGCCCCCATGAATCTCGATGTGACCACGGCATTGACGAACGTGGATCCTGTCGAGTATCGGGTTCTTTCCAAAAACATCGCTTACCTTCGAATACGCCAGTTCAATGGCCGCGCCAGCGAAGCTTTCGACAGTGCGCTCGATAAGCTGGAGCCCGGGCTAAAGGGCCTTGTCATCGATCTGCGCGGAAATCCCGGCGGCGTCCAGGCGGAACCGCGCTCGGCGCTAGACGGCTTTGGCTCCGCCCTGAAACTGATCTCAAGATTTACCCACGCAGGCAACATGGCGATGATCGAGCGGAAGCCGAACCAGCGGGGGCCGCTTACCATTCCGCAGTCTGCGGGAGCAGCCATCACCCTGCCGCTGGAAGTGCTCGTCGACCCCGGCAGCGCAAACCTTGCGGAACTCGTGACGGCTTCCTTGCGCGATGGATCGAAGGCAAAAGTGATCGGCGGCCATACCTTTGGGGATGGCGTGCTGCAACTCTTTGCCGTTCTTAAAGGCGGAGCCGGCGTGGAGATCGATAGCGGCAGACTTCTCACGGCCGCGGGGGGCGACCTGAACAAGGGAATCGAGCCTACTATTCCCGTGGCGTCATCGGTTCGGAGCGCGCAGGATCTTGCTCTGCAGCGAGCACTGAGCGAGTTTGGGGTTTAACCAAGGGTATGAAGGACGCGGTAACCATGAGACATGTTTCCGAACCGGTCAGATCTCTAAAATTAAAGCTGATGCTCCTTCCGACCATCGCCGGGCTCCTATCCCTCTCCATTATCGTGGGCTATGCCAGCGGCGACCTCTGGCCCGCCAAACGGCTGCCCATGCACCGGCCTCGGCTGATCCCAGGAGCGCCATTCAGCGTAGTCGCAGCGGCGATCAATCGGGATCACGATACCCCGGAAGCGGATACGACCGATGTGGCGAACGATACGGACCCGCTGACAAACTACAAATCCGCGATACATCTGCTGCGGCAGAACTATTATGGTGCGGTGATCGACAAAAAGAAGACTCAACAGCTTACCTACGAAGCGATTCGAGGATTGCTCGCAAGTCTGAAGGATCAATTCACGAGTTTTTTGGATCCCGACGAATGGTCTCAAATGCAGGCGACGACCAAGGGAGATTTCGAAGGCATCGGCGCCCTCCTGCTGCAGGAGGGGTCTGACGTGAAGGTAGTTCGCCCTATCGAAGGCAGTCCTGCGGAAAAGGCAGGCGTCAAGGCCGACGATATCATCGTCACCGTGGATGGCAGGCAGGCGCGGGGCAAGAACATCAACGACGTGGTGAAATTCATCAAGGGCAAACGTGGCTCCAAGGTGAACCTGGGCCTGTTGCGCGGCAAGACGACCCTGAACCTAGCCATTATGCGCGCTCGAGTCGAGCCTCCGATCGTCCGCCATTGGATGGAAGATGACAAGAACAAAATAGGTCATATCGTGCTTTCCGAGTTCAACGAGAAAAGCATCGAACAGATGGATGTCGCTTTTTCCGATCTGGAGCGACAGGGAATGAAAGCCCTCGTGTTCGATTTGCGCTATAATCCCGGCGGGTTACTCGAAACAGCGATCGATGTGGCAAGCGTTTTTATCCCGGCCGATGAGAACCGAGAGCTGCAAAACACGGTGGTCTTTATTCATGAAGGCACGGGGCAGGAAAAGCGCATGACCTTGCGCCCATTGGAACATACCCACAAACATGTTCCCATGGTGGTGCTTGTGAATGATAACAGCGCTTCGGCATCCGAGATCGTATCCGGGGCGATCAAGGATTACGGCGTCGCTACCCTGATCGGCGAGCGAACGTTCGGCAAGGGGCGTGTACAGACGCTGTATCCCCTGGACGATGGTTCCGCGCTGCGTCTGACGACCGCGCTCTACTTCCCACCCAAGCACCATGATCTGAATTTCAAGCGGGATGAAGATGGCAATCGCATTCCCGGCACGGGGGGAATAGTTCCTGATATCGAGATGAAACAATCCCCTAAGTGGAAATCGGAGGATTTCAGCGACAAAGTGAACGATACCCAGCTGCAAAAGGCCGTTCAATTTTTGAGGGATCGGGTGAACGGTTTGAATGTCGCTCAGGCTACTCAAGATGTTCTTAAAACGCATTAGGCATCGCCACGACGCGCACAACACACGTATGGGGAACGGCTTCGGTCGTTCCCTTTTTTGTTGCCTCGCTCCTTAAAGAGGGACGGTTGTGTGCATGATGTGACCGAAACCGATGGAACGGGTTCCGCGTAATGAGATATGACTCATCTCAGTGCTGGATGGCAATGGAGACCGAATCGTGAATAACGCCCTGGAACTCATGACGGGAGTAAGTCTTGCGGCATGCGCGGGAATGCGCGCCTGGCTTCCTTTGTTGATCGCCGGACTGCTTGCGCGGTTTGGTTACCTTCCCCTCAATCACCAGTTCAGCTTTATCGCGTCGGATGGGGCGCTTATCGTCTTTGGGATCTTGAGCGTGCTGGAGTTTATGGGGGATAAGGTGATCGCGGTCGACCACCTTTTGGACGTCGTCGGCACGTTCGTACGCCCGGCGGCCGGGGCCGTCCTTGCTTCCTCGACGCTTACGGGCATGGACCCTGCGGTTGCTTCCGCGCTGGGATTGGTGCTCGGGGGCGGCGCCGCGCTTACAGTGCACTCGGGGAAAGCCGCCGTGCGCGTAAAAGCGACGGCGATGGCGCCGCTGCATGTGGGGCTCGGAAACGCCGGGATCTCCACCATCGAAGATCTACTTGCCTCGGGAGGAGCGTTTCTAGCCGTTTTTCACCCCGCGATAGCCTTCTGCTTCGCCATCCTTGGCATGCTGTTCGCGGCCTGTATGGTCGCCCTGTTCATCCATACAGGCAAGAAACTTGCGGAGCTGTTTCGAAGAGGCCGCGCCGGGATCAAGGCGACACGCAGCCCCTCTACCGGACAATGATCTCCTTGAGCGCCGACTAAAGCGGGGGTTTCAACCGCCCGATGACGACCTCGCAGGGCGCACGATGCAGAAGCGTATCGACGAGGTTGTGGAAATTATCGTGTCCTTCGGCTCCCAGCGGCTCGTTTGTGGCTCCAATGACCACGAGGCTGGCATTGTGCGACTTGATGGCCGCCAGGATGCCGTCCGTCGCCTCACGCACGCGTTCCACATAGCACTCCGCCGGAACATTCTGCTGTTTTGCAAGCTGCATCGCCTGCTCGATGGTCTGCTGCGCCGCCAGTTCGTCCGCCGCCAGAGGAGCGTTGAGCGGAAGGTTGCGAGTCACCTCGAGGAAGTAAACCAGGCGTACTTCCGCACGCCCCGCGCGAGCCAGACGGCCCGCCAGATCGGCCCCATAGGTGAGATCCAGGCCCGCCACCAGGGGAACCAGATAAACGTTTTCATTGCGGGCTGCTCCGGACCGGCCGGCGGAAGCGGCAGGCCTCGCCACGACCCGCAAGGAGGCCCGCGCCTCTTCCACGGATCCTGCGACCGGGAGTTGCGACCGAACGCCCGGCACCGTCTTGCAAACGGCGAATATCTTTTCCGGCAGGTTAG
>JBBRKX010000459.1:0-5048 GCA_038231675.1 Chthonomonadales bacterium
ATCCTGCATTTTCGTGGAGGATCGCAAGCGCTTTTTCCTGTGGCATCCCTTTGCGATAGGGTCTGTCGGTGGTCATCGCGCTAAAAGCGTCCGCGACCGCCATCAAACGCGCGATAAACGGAATCGCCTCTCCGGCAAGGCCGTCGGGATACCCCTTGCCGTCCCAACGCTCATGATGATGGCGGATCGCATCCAGCGTGTCTTGAAACCCCGGCACGGCGGCGACGATCACGGCTCCCATGGTTGGGTGCTGTTTCATGGCGTTGAACTGATCTTCCGTGAGCGGGCCCGGTTTGCGAAGTATCGCGTCCGGCACTCCCACTTTTCCAACATCGTGCAACAGCGCCGCTACCGCGATCGTGCGTTGTACTTTCTCGTCGATGTCCAGTTCTACTGCTATTTCGAGACAGTACTTCATAACATCCTCGGAATGACGCCGCGTGTAGCGATCTTTGTTGTCCACGGCCGTGACAAGGGCGTCCAGCATCGAAAATCCGCCGATGGCGGAACTCATCTCGGTTCGGAGCCGGACCGCGTGACTCGTCTCGTCGCCCCCGGTCTTTACACGGTAAAGCCGTTCGTCGGCAAGAGCGAGGACTTCCAGCCGCGTCGCGCCTTCATCGGGGAAAATCGCGGTTCCGACCGACAGGCTCAACGGTATCCTCGTGGCGGAGCCTTCCGGTATATACGAAAGGCTCTCCAGGCTTTCCCGCATGCGTGCGGCCACGCAAGCGGCCTCCTCATTCCCCACCCCCGGCATAAGGAGGGCAAACTCATCTCCGCCAAACCGAGCGAGCGAGTCGTAAGAACGGCAGCAGCTTTGCAGGGCGTCCGCGACCTGACGCAGAACGGCATCTCCGGCGAGATGGCCATAGCAGTCATTGAAAAACTTGAAATTATTAAGGTCCACCATGGCGATCGCCAGGGAGGTATGTTCGCGTTGGGCGCGTTCCGCTTCTTCCTTGAGTCTCTTGTGGAACGCACGATGGTTTAGCAGACCGGTCAGGGGGTCCCTATCCGCGCGTTCCGTGGCCTCCGTAAGCATTCGCTCTCGCTCGCGTTCTGCTTCTCTTTGCTCGGTGATGTCTCGGATGATGGAGGCAATCCCGGTTAATTGACCGGCGGCGTCGCGAACCGGCGAAAGGGTTACCGCGACTAGCCGCCGTGCACCATCCTTGCGCATCCGGATTGCTTCGTACTCGCGGATAAATTCATTTTGTTGCAGCGTCTCCAGCATGGAAAAGACTTCGGAAGCGCTTTCCGGAGGGAACAGGAAGCCGACGAATTGTCCTACCGCCTCTTCTGCGGTATACCCATACAGGCGCTCCGCTCCCCGGTTCCATGTTAACAGCCGCCCTTTCAAATCCGAGCTGATGATCGCGTCGTGCGAGTTCTCCACGATAAGCGCCAGCCGCCGTGTCGCCTCTTCCGCTTCTTGTTTCGCCAGCGTGATCTCATGCCGTTCCGTAACATCCGTGGCGGAAAGCACAAATCCCCTTACCTTACCGGCGGCGTCGCGCTCAGGTACGTAAGATACACGCACCAGGCGCGGGCCGATGGTCCTGAAATGAACGTTTGCCTGATAGTTTACGTTCTCGCCTGCAAGGGCGCGTTCGACGTAGGGCAGTATGGTTTCGTAGGCAGTGTCGCCAATGACTTCCGGCAAGGTATGCCCGATCACTTGATCCAGGGGAATGCCCAGAATATCCAGGTACGCCCGGTTTGCAAACACATAGCGCCGATCTGAACTCACGCGTGCGATCAACACGGGAATATTGTCCGTGACTTCTTGAAGTTCACGACTGCCGTCATTCCGGTCGGCGTCGCGACGCACCTCCATGTGTGCAACTACGATACGGCTGAGTGTCTGGAGGGTATCCTCTTGATCTGTTGTGAGTTCGCGAGGCATGGTGTCGCAAACACACAGTGTGCTGAGGATCTCACCCGTCGGCGCCACCAGGGGAGCGGCGGCATAGAAACGGACGCCGGGCGAGCCTGTGACGAGTGGATTGTCCCGAAAGCGCACATCGAGGGAAGCGTCCGGAACCACAAGAACGTCCGGCCGAAACAAAGCGTGCGCACAGAACGAAATGTCCCGTGGAGTTTCCATGGCGTCAAATCCGAATCGCGCCTTAAACCACTGCCGGGTTTCGTCAATGAAGCTTATGAGGGCTACGGGTGCGTTACAGACGCGCGCCGTCAGCCGGGCGATGTCATCGAAGACTTTTTCAGCGGAAGTATCCAGGATGTAATACTCGCGCAGTCGCGCGAGACGCTTTTCCTCGTTGTCCGGAATTGGCGCCTTCATTTGCGTGTAAACCCCTTGCCGCACATGGGCCGACTTGAAGCAGGCGAGTCGTGCCGCTATATTATAGGATAATGGACGGCTCAGCCTGATGGTGAAGGACGAAATCAACGCGGAAATAGTAGTTCATCTGGGTAGGTAATGAGGATTATACCATTTTATTGCGCGTGAATCGGTACGGTTACGCGAATTGTGGTTCCCTTGTCCATCTCACTGGAGATATCACAGATGCCTCCAATACTGCTTGTCCGTTCGCGCATACCGATAAGACCATAGCCTTGAGGAATGGCCTGGGTGTCAAATCCCTGGCCGTCATCCGTCAACTGCAACTGGATCTGGCCCGGCACAAATTCCAGAGTGATCGTCAAACTGTTTGCGCGCGCGTGCCGCAGCACATTCGCCACGCCTTCTTGTGCGATACGGAACAAGTGGTCTTCCACGGATGGAATGAGAACAACCGGAGCGCCTTTGACCAGGAACCGACACGTGATCGCCGTGTTCGAAGTGGTTTCAGCCGCGGTGCGGGAGAGGCCCACGACCAATCCATCCTGCTCCAGGATCTGGGGGCGTAGCGCCCAGACGGATCTGCGCGCCTCCGCCAATCCTAATCGGGCGAGTTCTTGAGCGCGGTCGATATGTGTACGGGCGTCACACCCGCCGGCCTCGAGCATTTCCTTCGCCGCTTCGAGTTGAATGCTGATGCCGGTGAACGCTTGCGCCATCGTGTCGTGTATGTCCTGCGCGAGGCGTGTTCGCTCCTGTAGAATGGCCGCCTGACGCTCCTGGTTCTTGCGCTGATTTTGTTCATGTTCTCGGGCTTCTTCCGCCTCCTTGCGCTCGGTTTCATCGCGGAGGATTTTCACATAGCCACGCAGGTTCCCGCGTTCGTCTCTGAGTCCGGTCATGAACCCGTTGCCCCAGAAACGTGTACCGTCCTTACGCACATGCCACCGTTCATCCGCCGCTCGCCCTATTTCCGCCGCCCTGCCGCATTCATATTCCACCGCGCCTTCTGCGCGGTCCTCCGGAGTGAAGATTTCGGCGCAGTGCATGCCGATGGCCTCGGAATCCCCATATCCAAGGATCCGTTCCGCTCCACGGTTCCAACTGGCGATACGCCCTGTAACGTCCACCACAAAGATCGCAAAGTCGCGTACGTTTTCTTCGATAAGTTGCAGTCGCTCTTCCGGATTAACGGACAGGTCGAAGTATTCCGGCGCCTCCTCACCCATTGGGTCGGTCATAGCTCCTCCGTAAGATCATTTGTATGTATTAACACGCAAGAGCAGAGGAGGGGTTCCCCGAATGGGCAGGCAAAATTTCCTTCCTGTCGGCGGCGGCATCAAAACGCTTTGCCCGCGCAACTTGACAGGCCATGACAGTGACTTGCATTCCGGCGTAGACTGTCCGATACGAAAGGTCTGGAGGAACACCCGGGATCAGACTACCCCGACGTAGCACCCGGCTCCTCGTCCTGCTTTCGTTCGATGCGTTGCTTTCCGTAGCGTGCGAGCAAAAAATGGGGTAACCGTAATGAACCGATTTGCGAATTATTCTAAACCCGTTTTGTTCTCGACGGCCTTTTGCTTAAAAACTAGGCATGTGCTTTTCTGTTACGCCTGTAACCATATCGCTAAGTTCATCAGACGAACAGACTTTCCTGCTTCTCTCTGCTTCCCTTCAAGCCATTGCGCGATAGGAAATTGGAAGTGACCCTCCGGGCTGCCGTGCGTGCTGCGGCAGCCTCAGGAGTCCATGCTTTCAGGTGGCATGTCCCTGATTGCCACCGAAAAACATAAAATTTAGATAAAAGCGCGATGCGAATTCCACGGCGCATGGTGTGTACTTGACGGGTGGCGATTTCGATGAGTAAGATAGACACCATCCTGAGTCGGAAGAGGAACCTTTATGAGGATCGTTTCGTTATTGCCGAGCGCTACGGAAATCGTCAGCCTGCTGGGACTCCAGGATCAGCTGGTTGGGGTCACTCACGAATGCGACTATCCGGTAGGCGTCTCGTTGCTGCCCAAGGTGACACGCACGCTCATTCCGCATGACGCCACGAGCGCGGAGATAGACGGTTTAGTACGTGAGCGCCTGAAGACCGATCTTGCCCTGTACACGCTGGATATGCCGATACTCGAAGCACTCCAGCCGGATCTCCTGGTTACACAGGCGCTTTGCGACGTATGCGCGGTGGCCGAAGCCGAAGTTCAGGAAGCGGCCTGCCGTCTGCCCGGAAACCCACGCGTACTCAATTTGGAGCCGATGTCGCTTGAAGATGTTTACGAGACGCTCCTTATGGTAGGGAGCGCAACCGGCACCGAGGCAACAGCGCAGCGGGTCGTGGAGAGTTTGAAGCAGCGCGTTCAGGCTGTCGTCGATCGTACTGCACGGATACCTTCAGAGTTGAGACCGCGCGTTGGCTTTCTCGAATGGATAGACCCGCCGTTCAACGCCGGCCACTGGAACCCCACACTTATCGCGTATGCTGGCGGTATCGATGTGCTGGGCAATGTGGGGCTGCCGTCGCGCACGCTCAGTTGGCAAGGGATTATCGACTCTCAACCGGATGTACTCTTCATCTCCTGCTGTGGGTACTCCCAGACGCGGGCGTTGCGGGATCTGCCGCTTCTCATGACGCAAGAGGGTGTTCCGAGCCTTCCGGCTGTCCGGAACGGTAGGGTTTACGTTACGGATGGCAACGCGTATTTTTCAAGACCCGGACCGCGTCTGGTCGACA
>JBBRKX010000460.1:0-5039 GCA_038231675.1 Chthonomonadales bacterium
CCTGCCGTCCATCCTCCTCGCCTTTGTGGTGTTGCGCGTGCTGCCGGACTCCCCAGCAGACGCAAAGTGGCTTTCAAATGAGGAGAAGGATTGGATTCGGGATCGTATGGCCCATGAGGCAACAATGAGCGGTCGCGTGGAACATTTGAGCTTTCGCGCGGCCTTCTCCGATCCTAGAATTCTGCAACTCTGTGCGATCTTTTTCTTCGCCGCCGTGGGAGGAAATATGGTCGGGTTCTTTGGGCCGCAACTGCTGAAGTACCGTAGTGGAGGCGTCTGGTCGGACACGTTCGTCGCCAGTATCTTCATTATCCCCGCCATCATCGGCGCGGTCGCGATGACCATTGCCGCATCGCATTCCGATCGAACGGGCGCGCAACGCCGTCATGTCATCATTGGATACTTCGTCGCAGGTTTGGGTTTTCTCATATGCATCATCGCCCCCAATGCCTGGTGGACCGTATTTGCGCTTTCGTTCTATGCGCTTGGTGAACGGTGTGCCGCCGGGTCTTACTGGGCCGTGACGACCAACCTGATGGGGGCGCGGGCCGCAGCGGGAGGCATCGCTTTCATAAACTCCGTTGGAAATCTCGGCGGTTTCTTTGGGCCCTTACTGATGGGCAAAATGACGGACAGGGCACACGGAAACTACACGTCGGGCCTGGTGGTGGCAACGGCGCTGGTGTTTCTCGCGGCCTTGCTTTCCTGCCTGCTCCAAAAGCCCTCCGAAGCAAAGTCCCTGCTTGAACGCGAGATCGTAACTAATCCACCTCTTGCTTCCGGTGAGCAAATCGTTCCGTGATCCCATGGAACATCGGTTAAAAATGGCGTCCAGGTAGTATCGCCTAATGCTTTCGACCCAGGCCGAACTGATCTCCGGTTTTGATCGGCTTGCCGTCGGCGAACACCACTTCCACTATCTTCTCGCTCTGCACCGGTCGACCTGTCTCATCGCTCAACGTGGCAACGATCCGCTTGGACCTGACATCGATGACCTCCCCTGTGGAAGGATACGCGTAGCGGCCGTCCAGACTAAAGGTGACCCAGCCAGGCTGATCTCGGAGGGGTATCGAGGTAATCTCCGTCGGCGGCATCTTTGTGGCGTCGAAAATGTGGATCCGATTGTTGTAGCCGTCGCTAAGCCACAATTCCCTCTCGTCCGGAGTCAATCCGATGCCATGACTGGGACAGCCATGGCGTTTGACCGGCCCCTTGGAAAAGCCTGCAACGTCCACCTTATAAAGCACCTGCCCGGTCTGTAAATTGCCTATCTCGAAGCCGAGCCGCTCGTTGACGTTGACAAAGCACAGCGTTTGCATACGGTTTACAGTGAAGGGGCGGATAACATTGCTGAACGGGCCGATAGTTTTGATGACAACATGCGTGGTGGTATCGGCGACAGAGAGAGACGATGACTTTAACCCGGCAAGGTAAGCCTCTTTTCCATCCAGACCGCATAGCGTATTGTGGGAACCGGAGTCGATTTCGATGGTGTGGATCAGGCTCCCTGTCATTGCATCCACCACATGCCAGGCCGGCCCCTCCATCGTCGGTACGTAAAGCGTTCCGCCATCCGGAGAGATCGCAAGTCGGTCGCAGCCACCTTCGTAGGTTTTGTTCCAGAGGATCTTTTCCGTGTTCAGATCCAGGCAAAGGAGCCTCAAAGGGGTCGTCATGTAAAGTCTGCCGGTCCGGGCGCTGGCGCATACTCCCTTTACCGGCTCAGCGTCCTCACCTATCTTTGTTTCAAGCGTCGGTATGCGTTTGACAAGACGATGCCCATGATCGATATCGAACACGAGGATTCCCACACCGCCCCACTGAACCTCATTCCGAATACCCGGAACCGTGACATACAGATAGTGGTGTTCCGTAGCTGTAGCCCGCTTCTGACTGGCGCCGAAGAGCAAGGAAAGCAGAAAAAATAGTTGCAGGTAATTGGAACGTGCGCTCATGAGAAGGAATCCTGTTTTATCGCTTACATTGGACTACAAGAGCAAAATTGGGATCGATGCAGGGTTATTATACCGTGACAAAGGATGTACAAAAGTAGAAGGATAGCATGGAGAGGAACCTGACATGTCTTTGCAGTAATGATCCCATGTGTAATATGTGTACCGTAAGAGGAGCGTGACCATTGTTCAAGCGAAAAAAAAAGCTGCGGAACTCCACGATTGCCTTCGTGGTGGCATGCGCAGCCGTGTTCTGGTTCCTATGGTCTAGCCGATCACTCGTGCAGCGCGCTACGCTTCTGCCGGGAACCGCACCGACATCCGATATGCTGGCGAGTCGCTGGTCGACCGTTTCCGCAGAATTCAGTGATGGGCGGCGGCAGATTGTGTTCCCCACTTCAGATTCAGATGAGAATCCAGGAAAGTTGTTGCTGAAAAGCAGTGACGCCCCAGACGTGCGCAGTGTGCCCATACCCGCTCCTTCCTCGATTGCTTCCGTCCTCGGTATTACCCCGGAAAACACGCTGATCGCGCTTGCACGTCCGGACCTCCGACCGCTGCCACTGTTTGAGATTCACCTTTTCCCTGATACCGCACCGATACGGGTTTCTGAAGTATTGTTTCCCGCAAACACAACCCTTGTGGCGGCAGCGCTTTCGCCAAACGGCGAAAGAATTGCCTGGTCCATAACCGGGCGGTCGAAACCTCTTTTAAATCGTCTGCTTGGCCGTTTTATACCACGATTTGCACATATGGAGGGACAAACCTATACGCGCCTTATCCTCAGTAGACAGGACGGCGCCGATATGCGGGAGATTGGCACTCAAGCTGGAGATCCTATTAGCGATCTGTACTGGAGGAAAGACGGCAGGCGGATTTGTTTTTTTTCCCACTCCGCATTCTATACGGTTCCGATCGATTGATCCAGTTGACTTGCACGTCTACCGATTGAAATAGTCCGTATTGGCATACGTCGCGGAATGGGATGGAACGAACGGCTGGCCCGCGAATGGATTCGTATTGAATCCTGCAAGATACTCTCGGGCGCGCTTTGAAAATGGGCTGCGAGGGTAGCGGCGTACGATTTCCTTCATTCGCCGTGCCGATTCAAGCCAGAAACCGCGCTCCTCATTCTCCCTGCGCCACCAACCGTTGAACCGCGCCAGGTACCGGGCGGCACACCCGGCAAAATAAAGAGCGGCCGGCGCGACAGATGACCGTGGGTAAAGCCGTGCAACCCGGAGCAGAATCTCCCTGGACCTGGCGTATACCTCGTGGTCATATATATGTTTATGTAGAGCCAAAGCATCCCAATTATTGGCGTGTTTCACGTTCCATTCGAGGTCGATGCCGTACTCCCGCTCATGATTCCATAGGGCCGCATTGTAGAGTAGCAACGTGCCATGCTGGGAGTAATAAAGGCCGTATCGGAATAACGCATGGGCTCTGGCTTCGGCTTCGTGCGCTCTCACAACGGATGATTGAAGCGTTCCGAGCTGTTGCGCGGCAGTAATGGGATCCGGACTTGGGCGGGACGCCCAGTCGCGCCGCCCTTTGCCGAACTTGAAAAAGAGACTCGACGGAACATGGCGGAGGGCATGAAGCGCCGCTTGCCACTTCTCCGCACGCAGGTAACGCATTCCGAGAGAATAAAGGATAAGATCATGTTGACTGGAGTACAGCTTGGATGGGCTGTCTGAACCTTCCCACCAGAAGCTCATCGTGACCCTATGCCGCGAACGCCCAACAGGAGTACGAAGACATGCTTCTACTTGGGGAATGGACATTCGAACGTCCAGGAGGAACGCGACATCCATGGGGTAACCGAGCAGGAAATACTGTTCCAGTGAGGCGTTCAGGTTATCGGCCTTTTCATAAAGGATCGCCAACTCGGCCCGGGCGCCCCTACGTAGCGGACTTTCGGGGCAACGCTTCAATAACTCCAGAAAGTCTATGGTCGCGCCTTGTGTATTTCCCAATTTCTCGCGTGTCGCTCCGCGTACAAATAAAGCGTCGTCAAAGGGCTTGGCACGGCATGCGCGGTTCGCCCAGATGTGCGCCTTACGATACTCTCGACGCTGATAATAAATATTGGCCAGTCTCGTCTTTACTGGGGCTGATACCTGCCCCATGGGCTGGACCGAAGCCAATCTCTCCGCAAACTGTGTCAGCGTCCTGAGACCATGAGCATCCGTGGGACAGGCAAACAAACGATAGTAAAGATAAGATGCGGCCGCGACCGGATCGTGCATGAGCAGAGTTTCGAAACGAGTATCTTCGGCTGGTGTAAAACTGTTCCAGCGTTTGTCAATGGAAACCAACGCTTCTTCGCGGTCTTTGAAGGTATTGGTATGTGGCAGTCGGCGGAGATATGCGGCGAGCAGCCGAATGGAAACTGTCGAACGCTCGTTGCCCGACATCCGCTTCAGGACCATTTCGACTGAAGAGAGGTCCGAAATGCTGAGATACATGTCTGAACTGGCTTTCCAATCGCCGTTGATGAAGTGGATCAGTGCTTGCAGGCCCACGATGGAGTGCCGGAAACGCGAATGCGGATAATGTACAGATAATTCAGACAAGGCTTGTTGTCCCGCATCCATATTCCGACCCTCGATCGTCGCAGGAAGCAGCGCACCGCGTGCGATCATGATGAGGGCTTCTTCTCGCTTTGCCGTAGCGGGGAACGCGTGCAGTAGTCGCTGATAAAATTTCACTGCGCCGTGGTAGTCGAACATGTGAAATGCTTCGGACGCCTGTTGGTAAAGCGCATGTTCACGGAGAAAATCTGACGCCGGATCCATGTAAACCTGGGCAAATCGTGCGTTGGCCCACACCGGATCCGAATCGATCTTTGCCATTCCCTCCAGATAGACTTGCAACACTGAAAGGAAGCGAGCGGAGTGTGCATGGGTTTTATTGCTTCCTAAACGACGAAAGATCTCCAGCCGGTCGTGGTAATTTCCGCTATCACCCCAGGAAATGGCTTTTGTGTAGAACGCTCCCGCCTTTTGCCACTGCCCCGCTTCCTCCGCCACTCGAGCCTTTGCCTCTAAACGCGCCCGCATGTCTGTGCACTTCCATAGCATA
>JBBRKX010000461.1:0-5020 GCA_038231675.1 Chthonomonadales bacterium
CGCGTGGGTCACTGGAGGAGAGATAAGACGAGGCGGGAGACACCTGTCCGATCCAGATCTGCTTGCCGCTCACGGCGCGCAGTTGCGCCCCATATGCGAAACGATTTTGCCCGCTGCCCCGAAGGTCGAAGGTGATCCAGTGGTTCGGGGTGGTCGAGGCGTTGTGCATCAAGACAGGGGCGCCTTCGAGGTCCACGGCCAGAAAATCGATGCGGCCGTCGTTGTCGAAATCCCCCGTGGCGAGACCACGGCCGAGCAGCGGTCGGGCCATTTCGCCGCCCATCGCCGGGACCAGGTCTCGGAACGTGCGACCGTTCTCATTATGGAACAGCATCAGGGGTTGACGAAAAGTGGACTGAGGGTCGGTCCGGGTGATCGCGTCATAGACATGGCCTGCGGTAAAGACGATGTCTGGCCAGCCATCATTGTCGATATCCAGCCATTTCGCTCCGAATCCAAGCGGCTTAAAAGTGGGTTGGGTCAAGCCCGTTGCATCGTTCGTCTGTTCAAACGTCGCATTGCCCGTATTGTGAAACAGGGCGAAGGATTCATCTGAGAAAGCGGTCACGATCAAGTCCGGCTTTCCATCGCGGTCGTAGTCTCCCCAGTCCGCGCCCATCGCGGCAATGGCATGATCCCGCTCACCGTACGCCACACCGCTCTCCACACCGATATTGCGAAAGCGCATGCCGCCGGAATTGTGCAGTAATTCCGCCGGAGTGCCGTCGTTTCCGATGTAAAAGTCCATACGGCCATAATCCTCCGGATCTACGAACGCCACCACCAGGGCCTTCCCATGTGTCTTCAGTATCCCGGAGGAAGCGGTCACATCCCGAAAGCGACCCTTCCCTACGTTTTCCCATGCCTCTCCATACTCCGGACGGTAGGACGTGGGCGGGCATCCCGTCTTAACGCCTGGTAGGGGAAAGCAGAACTGTGCCTCTTTTGGGCCGAAAATAACATAGTTCAGGAGGATCAAGTCCAATTTGCCATTTCCGGCAAGGTCCATAAATCCGGCGCTGCTGCCCCAATGGTGGTGATTATGGGGGTCGAGGCCCGAGGCGATTGTGGTATCCTCAAATCCGCCACCGGGAGTATTCCTCAATAGAGCCAGACAGTGGTAGCCGGTAAGAAGCAGGTCGAGACGTCCATCCCCGTCATAATCTCCCACGGCGCAGCCAATCCAGTAGCCTTTGAATTTAGCAAGGCCACTGGAAGCAGTGACATCCACAAAGCGCCCGTTTCTCAGATTGCGATATAGTCTGCAGTAGGGGCGTGCCACCAGCAAAATGTCTTGCCAGCCGTCATTGTCATAGTCTAGAAAGGCGCAGCCGGCCCCGAAGGCTTCCAGATTGCGCATAGGCCGTGGCTGCGCGGGCCATACATAGTTTAAACCGGCGGTTGCGGCGACATTCTCAAAACGAATGCCGTTGGGCAGGGGATGCGCTGAAGAGGCGGGATGGGTAGGCGCGAGAGGGGAGGGACTCGGCGCAATAGAGTGGCAACTTATGAAGATACTGAGGAAGCACACGGACAGAATGAAGCGCGAAAGACGGCAAAAAGCTTTCTTGAAAGTCCGTTGCATTGGGGTGAATCCCTGATTTCGCATGGGCCTGGAACGGCGAAACCCTCGGTAAGGCGGGCGCCTTCGACAGGCAAAGATGCCCGCTTCCAAAAACATAGCGGAAGCGGGCGCTTGCGCACTGGACGTTCATGCGACTCATATATTGGGCGGGGCTACTTACCTGGCGGGTTTGCATAGCCGCCAGCCGGCTGACCATGTGTATTAGGGGACCCAGAATGCTGTGTCGCAAGATACTTTTGATATTCCGCCTGTTGATCTGCGGTTTTATCCGTATGGGCGCCGCCATCCGCTCCGGGAGCAGAAAATTTCCAGTAACCGATCAGCACCACAAGCACAACGACCACCGCGATAATTCCGAAAGTGACTGCGGGAGGAAGCTTGTCTTTCATGCGTGTCTCCATTCTTCGAGGGATAAATAAATGCCGCAATGCATTCTGACAACACATTGACCATGCGGTCATTCATGGAACCCCATGGGGGCCCATATCTTTGAAAAACCTGCTATGCGGCTCCAGCGAAACAGCCCGTGCAAGAGAGTACGGATATAATACTTCTGCAAGTATACCCGGTCAAGCTATGGAATATGCCTGAGATTGCACGCATTTTGATACCTGTAAGCGCATTGTTTTTCGGATCGAGCTTGCCTTCACTTCTGCTATACTGGTTGCGGATGGGAGCGAGCGGCCGGTGGGAAAGAATATGTGGTTCTGGTGCGCGGTCGCGAGCAAAGGAGATCGGATTGGACGGAAGCATCGTCGCCAGGGGGAGCCAAGCCTTGCTGAGCGCGGTCAAGATGAACTCGACACGTTGGAGGACTAAGCGAACGGTCGTCCGCGCCTCCCTTTGCATGTCGATCGCTCTCCTTTGCACCCTCTCATGCAGGAACATCCGTCCGCCTGTCTCGCGCGCGACAACGTCCCCCCCTACAGTTCCCCTCTTTCGCGATGTGGCGAATGAGGTAGGTCTCCATTTTCAACACTTTGCGGGCGCGACGAAACAGCGATACTTTCCCGAAATCATGGGCTCCGGGGTAGCACTCCTGGACTATAATAACGATGGAGCTCTCGATATTTTGCTTGTGCAGGGGGACTGGGTGGACCCGCGCCACAAGCCAGGAGATGCGCTGCTGCCTCGCCAGCCCGGCCAGAGGCAAGGGTGTCGCCTCTTTCGTAACGATCTGATCCGCACGGGCAAACTCCACTTCACGGATGTGACGGAGCAGGCAGGGCTCGGACATCTGAAGCTGGGGTACGGAATGGGGGGCGCGGTAGGAGACTATGACAACGATGGCTTTGCGGATCTGTACCTGACCGGTTACGCACATAGTGTGTTGCTGCACAATAACGGCAACGGGACCTTCACCGACGTAACCGAGAAGGCACAGGTGGCGGACGACGGAAACTGGGCAACGAGCGCTGCTTTTGTAGACTATGATCGGGACGGCCGGCTCGATCTCGTCGTCACCAACTACGTCGATTTTACGGTTGCCACAAATCAGAAATGCGTCTCTCCGGCCGGGCCGGCCGACTACTGTGGTCCCAACTCTTACAAGGGCGTTTCTCCCCGCCTGTATCGTAATATGGGCGGGGGTAGGTTTAAGGATGTAACGAAGGTCTCAGGCCTTGGGGCGGTGCGCGCGGCCGGACTTGGGGTCTCATGCGCCGATCTGGACGGAGACGGCTGGCCCGATATCTTGATCGCAAACGATCAAGCCGCCAACACATTCTGGGTCAACCGCCATAATGGCTCTTTCAAGGAGTCCGCGCTTCCTGTCGGGTGTGCCGCTTACAGTGATGACGGACATCCACAGGCAAATATGGGGCTGGCGGTGGGCGACATCGACAACAAAGGCAGTGAAGACGTGTTGGTGACGCATCTGGTGACGGAAGGTGCATCGCTGTTCCGTAACGACGGGCACGCTAACTTCCGCGATACGACGGCGGAAGCAGGTTTGCGCGACACCACGCATGCATTCACCGGGTTTGGAGCGGACTGGTTCGATTATGACAATGATGGCCGCCTGGATTTATTTATTGCCAATGGCGCCGTGGCGACGGAAGAAACACAGCGTGGGAGCCCGTGGCCGTTCCAGCAGAACAGTCAGTTGTTCCATAACGAGGGGCCGGGAAAAAGGTTTGCGGAAACAACAGCGATAGCAGCCTCTGCCTCGCAACGGTGGGGAGTCGGTCGCGGAGCCGCGTTTGGCGACGTGAACAACGACGGACGCGTTGACATTGTGGTTTCCAACAACAACGGCTGGGCCCGACTGCTGCTCAACCAGTCTACCCTGCAAAACCACTGGCTTACGGTGAGACTTCAGGGCGTGAAGTCCAATCGGTTGGGATTGGGAGCAAAGATCGGGATCCTCCGAAAGGGACAACAGCCGGTATGGCGTCGTTGCCATACCGATGGAAGCTACTGCAGCGCGAGCGACTCCCGTGTACACTTTGGCCTCGGCACGGATGCCGGTGTCCAGGCGGTTATCGTGCAATGGCCGGATGGATCGCGTGAGACGTGGGATAATGTTCGCGTCGACAGGCTGGTCACGATGCGCGAGGGAGGGGGACACCGGCACGAATAGTGCTCAGGGCAAACTAGCGCGGAGGCGCTGCGGCCGCTATCGCGAGAGCATCGAAAATCTCCTCGACCGATTCGGCGCGCTTAATGGTGTCGAACGCGGTAAAGTCGCCGAAGAGGCGCGCCATGTTGAGCCACTGCTTCAGCCGTCTCACCATCCGGTTGGGTGTCGCCTGATCGAAGTGACGCATGTACAGGATAAACCTCTGCAGCAAAGGCAGCCATTCGAAGCATGGGGTCGCCTCACCGTCGTGTCTGTGCGGGACGAGGCCAAGCTCTCGCGCGACCTGAAGCGGGAGCGGCGGATTTGTCAACGCTGAGCGACCGAGCATGAAATGACGACAGCCCGTCTCGTCACGACAGCGACGAAAATCTTCTATCGTCCAGATGTCTCCATTCGCCACCACCGGAATGCCAAGGCGTTCCCTTACTTCTCCGATGGGTTTCCAGAAGACCGGGGGCGCATAGCCCTGAACGCGGGTGCGTGCATGGATGGTGAGCCAGTCCGCTCCCCCTTCGGCGGCCATGGAGGCATTTTCATGGATCGAGTCGATGGAGTCCCAGCCCAGTCGCAGTTTTGCGGAAACGGGGATCGTTTTGGGGACAGCGGCGCGCATCGCGCCGACGATCTCCCGAATACGCAGAGGATGTTTCAGCAGAGAGGCTCCGCCATCGTGACGATTCACGGTAGGGGCGGGACATCCAAAATTGATATCGATCGCCCTGGCCCCTGCTTCGCACGCGACGCCCGCGGACCGCGCCTTGGGGTCCGCGTCGCCGCCAAGCAGCTGAACCTGAACGGGAAGGCCATTGAGGGTCAACCCTCCCGTACAAAGCTCCGGTATATGGCGATGAAAG
>JBBRKX010000462.1:0-5014 GCA_038231675.1 Chthonomonadales bacterium
GCGTGAGCAGCTTTACGATCGTCGTTTTGCCGGCTCCGTTCCTCCCTACCAGAGCGATGGTCTCATCCAGGCCCAGCATGAAGCTGACACCCTGCAGGGCAGGCACGCTCTTGCCGGGATAGGTGAAGCTGACATTGCGGAATTCGATGCCTGATTTCAGATGGCTCGGAAGTGGGATGGCATCGGCGAGATCGCGGATGGCGGGCTCATAATCGAGAAAACTGAAGAGATTGTTCAGGTAAAGTCCCCCTTCATAGAGGGAAGAGAAACTTTCCAGGATACTCTGAAAGCTGGATTGTACACTGCTCACGGATTGGGTATACAGGGTTAGATCTCCCAGCGTCAGACGTCGTGCGACCGCCTGGAGAGCGACATACAGGAACGTGCCGCTGGTCACGAGCGTGGTGAGGTTGCCCCAGAGGAAAGACATGAGGGATCGGCGTGTGAGGTGGGCTTGATTTTCACGGTAGAAGCGATCGGCGATTTTTTTCCAACGCCCCATAAAGGACTCGCCCAGCCCGAACAGCTTGATCTCTTTGTTATAGGTGTCCTTGGTAAGCAGATCCAGAAAATAGCCCATGCGCCTCCGGTCGGGAGATTGCCATCGGGCCATCATGTAACCGCGCCAGCCGTAGCGCGTACTGGCGATGAAGCTGGGAATCGGCGCGATCAACGCTATGGCGGCAACGACGCCTCCAAGCCGCGCCATGAGGGCAATCATCGAGAGGAAGGTAATGGTCGCGCGTAGGAGGCTGAAGAGCTGTTGCACCATCCCGATAGGCCGCCGGGACGCCTCGCTCTGGGCCTGCTGGAGCGTATCGTAGAATTTAGGGTTCTCGAAAAACGCGAGGTCGAGGCGGTTGGCGTGCTCCATGATCGTAAGTTGGACGCGATTGCCGGTTAGCTCCTGAAGACCCTGCTGCACGATCGACTGTGTGGTCTGCAGCAAAGAGCTTGCCAAATACAGCCCGAACTGCGCGGCGACGAGGACCACAACCACATGAACTCCGTTTGGACGGCCGCCTGCGCTGGTAGCGGCGACCACGGCATCGATGAGGAGTTTGCTGATCCATGCGGTCGCGGAGGGGATAGCGCCCCCGACGACGGCAATGAGAGCCAGGCTAAGGGTGAAACCGCGGTGCGCGCCCCAGACAAGGCGAAAGGCGCGCGGCAGCCCTGCCAGGATGGTGCGCGCATCATCCCGAAATTTATCCCATCGTTGCCGGAACGATCGCGCGGTTTCCACCTTTTCCACTGGCGGAGACGGCGCATCGCCTCCTCCCCGGACGAATTGTGGCCCCCCGCCTGCTGGACGCTGGCGCATCGTTGTCTCCCCTTACTTGCCTCGCGCGGCAATAAGTGCATTCCCTTTGCAGGCCTCGGGTTTGCTTTCGGCGATTATGCAACGTACCTGGTCACCGTGCCTGGCCGCTCTCCCCTGAATACGCTACAACCGTTCATAACTGCATCTTGTGAAGCAGTCGTTCGAGTATACCGAGTATACTTAAAGGAGAAAAATGTTAGCACGCGTGGAAGAGTGGAAGGGAAAGATATGTGGGAGGCACTACGACGACATTGGCCGGAGTATCTGATGGAAGCAGCCTGTCTGGGCTTTCTGATGATGACAATTTGCTTCTTTTCCGCGTTGTTAGAATACCCACTTTCGCCGGTGCACCGCGCGATACATGATTCGACCGTGCGCCGGGCTTGCATAGGAGTTGCTGTTGGACTGACGATAACATCGCTGGTCTACTCCCCGTGGGGGAAGCGATCGGGAGCCCACTTCAACCCCGCGATTACGCTCACTTTCCTGAGGTTGGGGAAGGTCGCGCCATGGGACGCCGTCTTTTATGTGGCCGCACATTTCCTCGGCGCGGTGGGCGCTATGTTCCTTACGTCATACGCGTTCTCCGAGATCGTTTCATCCCCTTCCGTCCATTACGCAGTCACGGTTCCGGGCTCCGCGGGAATAAGCGCCGCAGTAGTCGCGGAAACGGTGATGGCGTTTCTTTTGATGACCCTGATCCTGCAAATGTCCAACACGCCGCGTCTCGCCCGCTACACCGGCCTGGCCATCGGACTTCTCGTGGCAACCTGCATCCTTTTGGGAGCCCCATTCTCCGGCGCGAGCATCAATCCCGCACGCACGGTCGCATCCGCGATCGTTGCACATACATGGAGCGCGTGGTGGCTGTATTTTGCCGCGCCTATCTTCGGTATGCTGGCGGCTGGACAGGTCTACCAGAGCCGGTACGGCTCCAAAGCCGTACGTTGCGCAACGCTGCATCCCCATCATTCCGTCCGCTGCATCTTCTGCGCGTTTCATTCCAGGCAACATGTGGAAGACAGTACAACGGGATCGGAAGGAACGTTTGTCACGCAAGATGGTTGATCGACTATGGCAAAGCCCGCCGCTAATCGAAGTTCGAATTGGCTTTGTCCGGGATCAAGGGCTCAAGCTCTTCGTCCGAAATATCTACCCAGCGGCGTTCCGAGCTTGCGTGAATCACCGCGTCGATCACCTTTTGTGCCTGCCATCCCGCCACGAGGTCCGGGGAGATGGAGGTTTGCCCCGTATGTATCGCCTCGATCCATTGATAGGTGGTGTTTCTTTCCGAATTGCGTTCCGGGCGAAAGAAATCCTCGTTCTCGCCGCGTCCGGATTCCGGAGCCACCACATTCTTTACGGGTAAGAATTCCCAATGGTCCTGTCCGGCTTTCATGCCGCGTAGAAAGGTTCCGGCATGAGTCGCCAGAAAGTGAAGCCGTCCCTCCGTGCCGTAAATCTCGATTTCCTGATGCTGTGCGTATGCCCCCTGGAAGGCCACCCAACTGGTGTGAAAGATGCCCTGCATACCGGATGCGAACTCGGCGAGGAAGGCGCACGAATCATCATTTCGCTCGCCCGCGCGAGGATCCTCCGTCCGAATGAGAGACGGCGCCGACTGCGCATCACGCAGTAACGTAAGAGAGTGAGCGCACACGGAATGGAACTCGTCTTCCGTAACGAAGCGTGCAAGATCGATCAAATGCGATCCCAGATCGCCCAGGATGCCTGCTCCACTTCGGGCCCGCTTACTACGCCAATTGGGGGCGTTGGTCAGTCCGAACCCCCCATGGTACGAGCCCGAAATATGCAAAGGTTTGCCGATATAACCCTCTTTGATGCAGCGACGCAGTGCCTGCACTGCGGGGTTTTCGCGATAGGGGAAATTGGTCATTCCAAGCAGATGGCGGCGGCGCGCTGTTTCCGCCATCTCTTTCGCTTGAACCGAATTCATGGCTACAGGCTTCTCGCAAAGTACATGGATGTCGCGATTCAAGGCGGCCATGGCATAGGGATAGTGAAGATCGTTCGGAGTACAGACCACCACTCCATCGATATCCGCGTGATCGAGAAGATCTTCCACGCTTCGATAGCTTTCCGCGGAAGCGCCGTAACGGGTCTTCAAATCGACGTCCGCCCGATCGGTAACTCCACAAACGGCCACAACTTCCGCTAACGGATGGGTGCGGATGCCCGCCATATGCCAATAGTTCACCCACCAACTCGGCCCTATAATTCCCAGCCTTACCGCGTTTTGTTCGTTCAAACTCTCTGTCTCCTATTCGATTTATGGCGCGGATTTCCGCGATGCAACTGGACGGATGCCTCGCAATACCGATTCCACCCGCTGCAATATAGGGCCAGGGCTTGACCCTGGATTGACATGCCGGCGGTTCAACGATATAATGGGGAACCTACTAGCGTCGTAATGGTTCCGTATCCTTCCGGCTTTGGTGGAGGCGGGCCTCAGGGCTATCAAACTCGCATGCGAATTGCACTCTTTTCCGAATGCTATAGTCCGGTAACGAACGGGGTCGTCACGTCGCTGATCACGTTACGACAAACTTTGCGCTCTCTGGGGCACACAGTGTATGTGTTTGCGCCCGGTGTGCCTCAGCCCGATGACGATCCCCATATCTTTCGTTTGCCTGAACTTCCTTTTCCACGCCATCCCTACCACTTCGCCCGACCTTTTCAACGCCTATCGATCGATTTCGCGGCGCTCGACATCGAGATCATCCATTGTCAGCACCCTTTTACGGTAGGGCGGATCGGCGCGGATATGGCAAGTCGTCACAACCTTCCGATGGTTTATACCGCCCACTCCCTCTATGATGCGATGGTGACCACCATCAAATCATCGCTGGCGCGGACCATGGGAGAGCGAGCGGCTCGGACCCTCGTACGACGGTTCTGCGCCCGCGCCGACTATGTGATCGCGCCGTCCAGGCATACGCGAGACGCCCTCCGAGCGGCAGGCGTTCGCAGCCGGTTCTCCGTTGTGCCAAGTGGAGTGATCCCTCCCCATATTCGACCGGGCATCCGGGAGGAAAAACGCGCTGAGCTGGGCCTGGACGCAAACACCCCGCTCCTGCTGTACGTCGGCCGTCTGGGTCCGGAGAAACGGGTCGATATTCTGCTGCGTGCGGTCAGCATGCTGGACCGATCCGCATTGGCTGATCCTGCGTCGAAGTTTCGTTTTGCGATCGTGGGCGACGGTCAATGCCGTTCCGAACTCGAAAGCCTGGTCCACACGCTTGGCATCCAGCACCGCGTGATGTTCCTTGGCGCCCAGCCGCACGCGACCATCGATTCCTGGTATGCGGCCGGCGATATCTTTACCCTTGCCTCGCCCGTGGAAACTCAGGGTCTCGTTCTTGTCGAAGCGATGGCAGCGGGGCTGCCGTGCGTGGCGGTCGATCGTGGTGGGGCGCGCGAAGTTGTCCTTCACGGCGAAGCGCATTGACTCCTGCGCGTACACGGCGGTACGCTGGCGGACCATCTGGTGCGTAAAGGCCCGCGTGACTCCCTCGATGAAGAAGTGCAGGTCCACGAACTCCAGAGGAGCCTTGAGGTGGGTCTTCTGCACCTGCTCCCAATAGTGAGCACGGTCGCCTTCCTTGAGATCACCCATACGGGTGACACCGACACCTTCGTACATCTTGCAGGCGGCAGCGATCGCGCCCA
>JBBRKX010000463.1:0-5011 GCA_038231675.1 Chthonomonadales bacterium
AAATGCAGGGGTCTCCTTGGTTTTTTTATTATGACAACGATGGACATACCGACCTGGACGGACGCGGATACGATCCGCCATTTGGATACGGAAGAAGTCGATTTCTTTCGAAAAGAGGGCTACCTCAAGATCGGGCGTATTTTTACGCGCCCGGAGATGGATGCGCTCCGTGCGCATGTCGACGAGATGATCGCCGCCCTGCCGCCGGGCAAGCGCCCCGAAGAGATGGACACGCCGCATTTTCAGGACCCCTGGCTGTTCCGCTATCTGGCCCATCCCCGCGTGCTCGATGTGATCGAGGACCTGATCGGCCCGGACATCGTCCTCTGGTCCAGCCACTTCATCGCCAAACCGCAGGGGAACGGCAAAGCGGTCCCCTGGCATACGGACGGCGCCTACTGGCAAAAGCGGCTTCAGCCGATGAAGGTGGTGACCCTCTGGCTGGCGGTGGACGAGTCGAGCCTGGAGAATGGCTGCATGCGCGTTATTCCCGAATCGCACACGGCGTTCCAGCTTGCCATGGACTCCTATGCTCCCGTCGATGGGAAAACAAACGTATTCAGCAGTCGTATCCCGGCCGAACTCATCGACGAATCGAAAAGCGTCGACCTGGAGCTACAGATCGGCGAAGCGCATTTTCACGACGCCTGGACGATCCATGGCTCCAACCCGAACCATTCGACGAAACGGCGGTGCGGCTACACCATGCGATACATGCCCGCAAACGTCTATCACGAACCGAGCGGGAACTTCCACATCTATCTGCTGCGCGGCGAGGACCGCACGGGAGGAAAGAACGTCTACACCCCCGTGCCGGAAGCAGACTCCCCGTCCGCCTGATCTGTGTCCGCCGGCAGCGTCTCCAACGCCGTCGTATCCGGAGGCGATTCCAGCGTTTCGATCATCTCCAGGAACGCGTCCTCCGTAATAACGGCCACCTTCAGCTCTTGAGCGCGGGCCAGCTTACTGCCCGCGCTCTCCCCCGCCACGAGGTAAGTGGTCTGTTTGCTGACGCTTCCGCTCGCGCGGCCGCCTAACCGCTTGACGGTCGCTTCGGCCTCTTCGCGCTTCAGTTTGGAAAGCGTCCCCGTAAAAACAAAGGTCTTCTTAGCGAGCGCGTCCGATTGGGGCGCGCCGACGTGCGCGATGGGGCGCACTCCATACCGCTCTAGTTTCGCCAGCGTTTCCTGGTTCCTGGGAGCGGCAAAGAACGCGAAGATGCTTTCCGCCGTCGTGCCGCCGATCTCATGAACCCGCGTGAGTTCCTCGACACGTGCGACAGCCAGCTTTTCCAGCGTCCCGAAATGCGCCGCGAGCACTTCGGACGAGTGTTCGCCGATATGCCGGATCCCCAGGCCTGCGATCAGGCTTGCAAGCGGCCCCGTTCTGCTCAAATCGATATTGTGCAGGACTTTCGTCGCCAGCTTTTCGCCCATGCGTTCCAGGGTGAGCAAGGTTTCCAAATTGAGAGCATATAGGTCCGCGACGTCCTGAACCAGCCCCATCTGAGTCAATTGCTCGCACTGTTTTTCTCCCAGCCCTTCGATATCCATCGCCGCTCGCGAGGCGAAGTGCTGAATCTGCTCTTTGACTTTCTTTGGGCAGATGTCGTTCGGGCAGCGCAACACCGCCTCGCCTTCCGGCCGGACCAGCTCGGTCCCGCACGAAGGACAGTGTGTCGGCATCACGAATTCGACCTCGCTGCCGTCGCGTGCTGCGGTGACGACCTCGACGATCTCGGGGATCACTTCTCCCGCCCGCTGGATCACCACGGTGTCGCCGATCCGCACATCCTTGCGCCGGATCTCCCCTTCATTGTGCAGGGTGGCGCGGGCGACGATGACCCCGGCCACCGCGACCGGCGTCAGAATGGCGACAGGAGTGATCGCGCCCGTGCGGCCGACCTGCACATCGATCCGCTCGACACGGGTCCGCACCTGGAGCGCCGGGTACTTATAAGCGATCGCCCACCGTGGGGAACGGCTCACCTGCCCTAGTTCGCGCTGGAGCGCAAAGGAGTTGACCTTGACCACGACGCCGTCTATGTCATAGGGAAGAGTCTCCTTTTTGTCCTGCCAGGCGTCGCAAAAGGCGATCACCTCGTCGAGCCCCGTGCAGACCGCCACATTCGGGTTGGTTCGCAATCCCCACGCCCGATAGGTCTGAAGCAGGTCGTACTGGCTCTCGAAAGGCCAGCCTTCCGCCTCGCCCACCGCGTACATAAAGACATCGAGCCGGCGGGAGGCGGTGATGCTCGGATCTTTCTGGCGCAGAGAGCCTGCGGCCGCGTTGCGCGGGTTGGCGAACGTGCGCCCGCCCAGCTCTTCGCTGTCGCTGTTGATCCGCGCAAACTCCTTATGCGTCATAAACGCTTCGCCGCGAATGTCGATGGTAGCCGGAAGGCTGTCGCGCTTTGCGTTTTCGCTCGCCTTTGCGGCCTGCAGCTGCATCGGGACCGCCGCAATGGTGCGCAGATTAAGCGTGATGTCTTCTCCGGTCGTCCCGTCTCCGCGCGTTCCGCCGCACATGAAGCGCCCCTGTTCGTAGAGGAGCGAAACCGACAAACCGTCGATTTTAAGTTCACAGACAAACTCCACCGCATATTCCGGTCCCACGCCGAGCTGCCTTCGCAGGCGTTCGTCCCAGGCGCGCAGATCGTCATGGCCAAAGGCGTTGTCCAGCGACAGCATGGGAATACGATGCGGATAGGGAGCGAACGTGGTGACTGCGTCCGTACCCACGCGCTGGGTTGGCGAGTCCGCGGAGATGAGTTCAGGAAACTTTGCTTCGAGACCGTGAAGCTCGGTCATCAGGGCGTCATAAGCCGCGTCGGAGAGGTCTGGCGCATCCAGGGCATAGTAGAGATAGTTCGCATGGCGGATCTGCTGCCGAATTGCTTCGGCGCGCTCACGCTCCGCTTCGGAGGCGCGCGGCACTTCAGCGGGAAACAGCACAGGGTCTGGCGGCATTGTCGAATCCGTGTTCATAGGTGTCTCACTCGCATGGCTTCTTCGGGCGGTCATAATAGGCTCCTACACTGAAACTACGTGCGGAA
Organism: Chthonomonadales bacterium; assembly: GCA_038231675.1. GTDB lineage: Bacteria > Armatimonadota > Chthonomonadetes > Chthonomonadales > Chthonomonadaceae > JBBRKX01. The sequence continues at coordinate 3,056 of JBBRKX010000463.1, forward strand.
CGTGGGAACCGGAAGGACGGAAAAAAAGTAGCGCAAACTACGGTTTGTGGGTCGGCGGATCGAACATTTCACGATACAGGCGGCACAGAAATGCGGAGCCCCGGACCTGGAGGAAAACCTCGTTCCCGGTGGCGACATTGCTTACTCCGTGCGTGCCGACCGCCAGAAGCGCCTCGTGCAGTTCCCATTGTACGCCGGTGAGCGTTATGTGCGTGGGGTCCACTATGGCCACCACGGAGATCGTATCCCCCGCCTCAACCGCAAACCGCATGTCCCCCGGGTGCGCGTCGGAGCCCGACACGCCGAACGTCTCGGAGCGGTCGTCTACGATCCGCATGGGGATTTCGGCTCCGTACCGAATCAGCAAAGCAAGGTTTCCCAGTGTATGGTCGATGCGTCCGCCGCCGGCTCCCGCGATCGTGATGGCGGTCGCTCCTCGCGCGCGGGCAAGGTGAATCGCCTTTTCCAGGTCCGCCCGATTCTGATCGGGCGTGGGAACGAACTCGGCTGCGGGAAACTCGTTTCGCGCCGTCCCGATGTGCGCGGAATCGAAGTCGCCGCAGATGATATCCGGTCGGATGTCCAGGCCCACCGCGCGATGCGCCGCTCCATCGACCGCAAGAATAAGTTCATGTTCCAATGCCAACCGTTGCGCCAGAGCGGGCGAAGGAGGCTCTCCGTTCGCTAGAATAAAGGCTTTCATAGCGTAAAGCATACCCTAAGCCGCAAAGCGTGTCGGCAGCCAAAGGAGGCGACGTTCATTTGCGCGCACCCCGATTTGCCAATTAAGAAGGAACGATGGCGTCCGAATGCGAATTAAGGGAAATACTCCAAAATTAAGAAGAGACGCGTCACGACCTAGGGTGACGGAGAGATGCCATGTTCTTCCGGGGTTCGCCCATCAATCGACCTACACGCATTGTCGCGGCCCTGGTTGTCATGTCGTTTGGAGCCGCAATGACGTGGACCCCGATGTGGCCGGCGGTGTTGCTCAGCGCGACCTTTGCCGGAGTCGGCTTCTTCTTCGCGGGAGTGGAAAGTTATCGTTGGTTCCAGGATTGGCGGCATAGAGAAGATCCATACGATCTCACGCGGCTGTGGGAAGCGCCCTTGCCGGAGAAAACCAACGCTTTGGAGCCGGAAGAAGATGGCGTCGAGCGGGAGTATGCGCTTTGCCATCGCTGCGGCGATGCGGTCGCCATAGGATACGCGATCTGCCCACATTGCGGCTGCGTCCTTGGCGCATGAGAGTTATTTTACTAACGGGCGGGCAGCTTTCCTTAAACGAACCAACTCAGCAATACTTATAGTCGTAAAAGTGGGGTAAAATTGATTAATGACCATTTATCACCCTATCCCGCCCGCATGACATCCGAGTGCGGGGAGGGATTAAACCAGACCGATTGAGACTCGATCCGCTCTTGCCGGCGTGCTAAAACGCAATCATTCAGGGTTGTAAGAGGAGTTGGAATGCAATACGACGTGTTTGGGATGTGCAATGCCCTTTATGATATTCAGGCCGAGGTATCCGATGCGATTCTCAAAAGCCTGGACATAGAAAAAGGGGGAATGTTTCTGATCGACGAGGCGCAGCAGCAAGCCCTCGTTTCCCGCGTATATGAGCACATTGTCCACGCCGAGTCCGGCGGTTCCGGCGCGAACACCATGATCGGAATCTCTCTTCTGGGCGGCAGCGCCTGTTATACGAGCAAGATCGGCAACGACGAACACGGCACGCTGTACGCCGACGATCTGCGCAAGAAGCAGATTCATGTCTGCACCGCCGCAGGCGAAGGGACCACCGGCATCTGCCTCGTGCTGATCACGCCGGACGCGGAGCGCACTCTCTGCACCTACCTCGGCATCTGCCGGGAGTTAGGCCCGGACGACCTGAATCTGGAAGCGTTGCGGGCCAGCAAATATCTTTATGTCACCGGCTATCTGTGGGACACGGAC
>JBBRKX010000464.1:0-5006 GCA_038231675.1 Chthonomonadales bacterium
CCATTTATCAAGGCCGATAGGGGAATCCTCGAAGATCGTTCCCTGCTTGACCGAAAACTGTTTGCGGCATCCCTTGCAGTTCCATCGTTGCACGGACGCCATGAAAGTGACTTCGGTATGACCGCAACGGGGACACACAACGCCGTCAGACCAACGGAGGGAAGCGACAAGGTTACGGCACACGTCAGGATCGGAATAGTACTTGATGGCTTCGAGAAGCGTTTCGGGCAGATTGTCGGTTGTGTTGTTCATGCTTTTATGACCGTCCTTCGAGTGCGTAAGTATGCGTCTGATACTTAGTCACTACGGCGAACGGTCATAAAGCGGAAAGTGTTTTGCTTAATCATCTACTTATTTTTTAAGCGGTCGATCAATACGTGCTTAGTCAGGTATATAAATGCCAATGTTTGTGTTTGCCGCTTCAGTGGGGGCCGACGCCCGCAGCCTACAAGCTATGCTGGATGGCGGCGCAGACATAGACGCTGCATACCCTGAAGACGGTCAGACAGCCTTGATGGCGGCCGCCGGGAACCAACAATCTTCTTGTGTTCGGTTCTTACTGGCCCATCACGCCAACACAGCGGTTAAAGATCGCAACGGCCACACGGCCTTATATTATGCTATGAATCCCGTGGGTGAAGACATATCTTCCGCATCAGAAAAGCAGGTCATCCACCTGCTGCGCCAGGCCAGAGCCCCTTAAGGCGCTATGCGGTAAGGGGGAGTAATACCTTAGGATCGCTTTCCCCTGCCGACGTGTCCGGCCAGCCTCTACGTCATAATGAGCATCGAAGACACGGTTCCCTATGTGCCAGAATAGGTGAAGACAAATCCCCATACGGGGAATTATGTAGATCATGAGGGCGGAGAAGGAAAAGATCGTGATTCTATCTCCATCAGACAACCAGATCCATACCGCACCCAGAAATGGCCACGCGACCGCTGTGTCGGATTCCAATTCACCGGCAGCTCGTCCAGATCCCGAAGTTACCCAACGCCCCACCAGGCGACGCTTCACCGCTGCGGACAAGCTGCGCATTCTCGCACTTGCCGATGCCTGCCAGCAGCCCGGAGAACTCGGCGCTCTCCTACGCCGCGAGGGACTCTATTCCTCCACTCTCCAAAACTTCCGAAAGCAACGCGAGGAAGGAAAGCTTGGGAAGGATCCCAACCAACTCCGACAGCAGCGTCTCCAAAAAGAGGCCGCTCGCCAGCGCGATGTACGAAAGATCGCTTGCCTGGAGAACGAGAACAAGAAGCTGCGGGTCTTGCTCGACCTCCAAAAAAAAGTGGCCGAACTCATGGACTTGCAGACGAGCGAACAACCCAGCTTCTGAGCCTTGTCGTAGAAGCCGCCAAAATCACCGGAGTGGGTCCTGCCTGTCAGGCACTCGGATGGAGCCGGGCCCACTTCTATCAACTTAAGAAACGTCAAACAAGCGGGCGAGCGCCCGTTACGCCGTCGTCGCGTCCAAGATCGGTGCGCTCGCTAACGCCTGAGCAAGAGGAGCAGATCCTCGCCCTGTTGAACTCGCAGCGTTTCCTCGACTGCTCGCCTCGGCAGGTATGGGCGACCCTCTTAGAGGAAGATAGGTACCTGTGCTCCTGGCGAACGATGTACCGGCTGCTCCAAAAGCACCAGGCGGTCAAAGAGCGGCGCGACCTAAGAAGGCATCCGAAGTATGCCCGTCCGGAGCTCGCGGCAAGCGGACCAAAACAGGTATGGACGTGGGACATCACCTATTTGAAGGGTCCGGTTCGTGGCCAATTCTTTTATCTGTATGTCGTGCTCGACCTTTACAGTCGTCTTGTCGTTGGCTGGCTGCTTGCCGAAGAAGAGTGCGAAACGTTGGCTCGGCGGGTGCTTGAGCAAAGCTATCGCAAACACGATGTCTTGCCCGGTAGGCTCACGATCCACGCCGATCGAGGCGCGCCGATGAAAAGCAAATCGGTGCGCCAACTCATGCAGGATCTGGACGTTCGCCCGTCGCACAGCCGGCCTCGGGTGAGCAACGATAACCCGTTTTCGGAATCGGGCTTTAAGACGATGAAGTATAGCGCACACTTTCCGGCGCGCTTCGCCTCGTTTGAGGAGGCGCGGGGGTTCTGCCGGGATTACTTCGTTGGCTACAACGAGCGTCATCATCATTCGGGGATCGCATATTTGACTCCGGCTCAGGTGCATTATGGCCAGGCGGCGGATGTGCTCGCGCGCCGTCAGGCGACTTTAGATGCCGCTTTTGCTCAGATGCCCGAGCGCTTCGGTAATCGGCGTCCGCAGGTTGCCCGCCTTCCGGAAACGGTTTGGATCAATCGGCCGGCGGAGCCTGTGAGCGAAGCGGCGGCCTGAGAATAATCTGGAGGACGTCGCTGGTAGGATTATGTGCCTGGTTGGTCACGGCGAAGCGCACCCGAGCGACGGTGCGACGGCGAAAGCCGCGCGCTACGGGTGCCGAGGCGTCGGGAAAGCCTGTCAGTGCGGTTGTTTGCGCACTACACAAAAATAGTTGAACAATTTGTCGCCAAACCATTGACACATTCCGGTTTGTCTTTCGGTCCTTGGCAATATTAGAAACGATCGGCTTTGCGCCACGAACGAATTTGTCGAAGAGGCGATCGCGGATCTGTGCAGGTTCCTGGAGACTGGGCTTGCGATTGATCCGATCCATTCAGGGTTAAAATAGGGAAGTAACGTGATGTCAAGACGTAAGCTGCGAGAGCTTCTGTGGGGCGCTTTGATGCTCTTCATCCTATTGCTGGTGTGCCTGTTTCCTCGCATATTCGTCAACGCCTGTACGCACGTAGGGATGATGTTTGGAAGGAAGATCGCGAAGGGTTTGCCGAATCCGGTGGTACCTCCGGAAAAGCAGGCTAGGTGATTTCTGATCAGAACGTAGCGCGCCGCCATGAAAGTGTCTGAGAACCCTTATAAGCCGTGGTTGGCAACATGGCCTCCCTGACAATGGAGGGAGCTATGTAGGCCGTACGGGTAGCTGGACACGCATAGACCATGCCTTCATGGGGCCACATTTTCGCATAATCAGTGCGGACTTCGTTCCCCAACGCGGTCAGTATACGTTTGCGAGCAAAGATTGTAACGGGATGTCAGATCACGCTCCACTGATCGTGGACATAGAGCTAAAACGAGCTTCAACGTAATCCGATACTAACCCGGTTGACGCACCTATTGATCTTCTCATAAATTGGTAATAGTTCGGGCGAGAGCAGCACCTCTTACAAGCTGGTTTGAATAGACGGTCCATTATTAGCGACTTGAGAGAAGATCAGTAAATAGAAACAAGCCCGAAGATTTCGCTCTTCGGGCTTCAACTTAATACACCAATACATAGGCGACCAATGCGATAAATCCTAGTCTGACCATCCTTCGCCAGCCAGTGCGACAAAAATGTCTTCGTGGAGTGGTTGGTGAAATACAGTTCTATCCGCGCCTTTCCGATAGACGGCAGGAATATTTTCGTAACGCCTCGCTTGTCTGAATGCTCTTTATCCAACTGTTTCACCTTAACTTTGCTGACACTTTCTGCTTGCGCGCTGGCTTCTTGCTTGCGTTGTTCGCGGGCGTCATCCATCCTTTTCTGAACAGTCTCTTTTCGGTGTCGTCAAAATCGTTCGTAAGGCGTCCTCAAACTTTTGGGCGTCCGTGCATAAGTCAGGCTTAGATAAGAAGGTTCAGTTATCCTCCGAAAGGTTTCAGTTCATGAATCGTCGGGCAGATTGTGGCTGAGATGGAGATATGCCAAAGCCGTTCGCCTGAAGCCACTGCCAAACCTTGGGGGTAACATTTACGAGTTTGCTCTGGTTGGCTACCATGAAAACAAGAGCATAACTGGGTGAAGCGATGTCAAACATATGGCATGTGCCCTGCCAGCCATAATAGGTGACGGCACTTTGAACGGCCACGCACGCCAGGCCGCACATGCACCTAGCACTGACCATTTGCTTCTTATAAACGTAAAAACCGATTGGTATGCCCACGATTGCGACGATTATGCTGTAGAAATATAGCGGCGAAAAGAAAAGAGCTATTGTCCCTAATACGGACGCTCCGATGCTGTAATCTCTGGTTTTTCCTGCTTGCCGAGCAGTACGGACGTGTTCGATACAGCCAGCGCAATAGGGAAAATCCCACGACTTAGACGATGTGTGCACCACCCTCTTCCCCGTTGACCGGCTTGCAGACGCTGTTAAGGTCGTCTGGGGAGCAGATCCGCAGCAAGCACACTGGTAGGGGAAAGTAAACTTGTATCCAGATACATCAACTCTCATAGTCTGAGAGCCTCCGAAACGAGTTAATCCCCTCATTGAACGAATCGCATGCCGACTGTAATGGTAAACGGGCCACCGAAAACTACGATGCGAACAGTATATCAGAGCGTCAATGAGGAGTCAATAAAAAAATAACAATGGTTGCGCAATATAGATATCCACCAGAGTGCGGCAAAGAGCCAGAATGAAGGAAGATGATGAAGCCGAGGCAGGGGGGGCCACAACGATCGCCGGTGGCACCAACAGGTTCGCTGTACCGACCAGTGTCGCGATGATCGCCAGGAGTAAGGCGAGCCCTACAGAGACAGTAACTCCTGGCGATTTTGCTGCGCAAATGCCTCGCCACAGTTCGGGCAACTTGCTGCATTCGCACTGATGCCATGTCCACACGTCGGACAAGAGGTAATCGTGCGCGGGGTAGTGCAGCGAAAGGGTCGCCTCCTGGATCAGTAATGTTATCGGTAAGGTCAGCAGATGCGCATGGTTAATCCGCCGTCGATGGAGACGGTTTCGCCGGTGATATAATCGTTCGTTACAAGTTCACGGATGAGGCTTGCAACCTGTTCGGAAGTGCCTTCGGTGTGCAATGGGATTCGGTTCTCGAGGTTATTCTGCTTCACTTCCGGCGGCATCTTCGCGTGGAAGGCGGTGCGAATAACGCCGGGGGCGACGCAATTGACGCGGATGTTGTCGTTGGCGAATTCAAACGCCAGCGCCCG
>JBBRKX010000465.1:0-5001 GCA_038231675.1 Chthonomonadales bacterium
CACCGAGCCCGCCGACCAGTCCGGCGCAGAGATCCGAAAGAATGTCGCCGTACAGGTTGGGCATGACAAGAACATCGTACAGTTCGGGTTTCTGAACGAGTTGCATGCACATGTTGTCCACAAGCACCTCCTGATATTCGATCTCAGGATACTCTTTCGACACCTCTTCACCGACCCGGAAGAACAGCCCATCGGTGTACTTCATGATGTTTGCCTTGGCGACCGCGCTCACCTTTTTGCGGTTATTGGCACGGGCATATTCGAAAGCGAACTGGATGATTCGGCGCGATCCCATCGCCGACATCGGTTTGATGGAGATCGCGGATTCCGGGCGGATCTTGCCCCCGCTCATCTCGATGATCTGATTGGCTTCGGGCGAATTTACGTCGTACTCTACTCCGGCATAAAGGTCTTCCGTATTCTCGCGAACGATCACGAGATCCACATCCTGATACTTCGACCGGATGCCGGGATAGTATTTACAGGGTCGAAGGCAGGCGTAGAGATCCAATTCTTTTCGCAAAGCGACGTTGACCGACCGAAACCCCTTGCCGATCGGCGTCGTGATCGGGCCCTTGAGCGCGACCTTGTTTTTGCGTATGCTTTCGATGACCGACGGGGGCAGCGGAGTCCCGGCTGTCTCCATGATATCGACGCCTGCCTCCTGGATGTCCCAATTAAAGGCAACGCCCGTCCCCTCGAGGACGCGCTTTGCCGCCGCGACAAGTTCCGGTCCCACTCCGTCGCCGCGCACCAGGGTCACATTATGTGCCATTGTTTTATCTCCTTAGGATTGTAATTCATACGTGGACGCATGGTTCTATCTTTGCAGCAAAAATCCCTGCGAATATCGAGGAATTCATGAACCGCCTCTGCCGCACTCACTCCGCTGCCGGGCTTCCGCCTTTTAACACCAGGTTGTCACGGTGAACCACTTCCTCAAACGCTTTGTATCCCAGCGCCGATTCAAACTGATCGCTGCGCAGTCCCATGACACGGCGCACTTCCGAATCGCCGTAATTGCATAGCCCGCGTGCAAATGCCCGGCAATCTGGGCCGCGAATCTCGATCAGGTCCCCCGAGGCAAACGAGCCGGTAACGGCTGTAATTCCCACCGCAAGAAGGCTCACGCCGTTGTCCAGCAGACGCTGTCGCGCACCGTCGTTGACCTGCACCGCTCCTCGCGAGCGCGCTCCGTGCGCGAGCCAGCGCTTTCGGGCGGAAAGCCGGTCCGAGACGGGCGCAGGCAGAAAGGTCGTTCCAATCTCGCGTTCGGCAACGACATCCTCGATCACGCGCTCCCTTCGGCCCCGTGCGATCACCGTCCGTATTCCGGCGGCGGTGGCGATCCTCGCCGCTTCGATCTTGCTTTGCATGCCGCCCGTGCCCACGCCGCTGGTGGAAGTACCGGCCAGGGAGGCGATATCCGTATCGATGCGAGCAACGGAAGAAATCAGTCTGGGGCGTTCCGATTCTGCCCTCTCGGCGTCATCGGAAGACGGGGGACGGTCGTAGAGTCCGTCTACATCCGAAAGGATCAGGAGCAGATCGGCATCGACGAGTGTGGCGACGAGGGCGGCCAGAGCGTCGTTGTCTCCGAATTTGATCTCGTCCACCGCAACGGTGTCGTTTTCATTGATGACGGGGATGGCGCCGAGCGAAAGAAGTGCGAGCAGGGTATTCCGGGCGTTGAGAAAACGGCTGCGATCGCTGAGATCGTCGCGTGTCAGCAGAACTTGTGCGCAGGGCACATTCCTCCAGGCAAACGCTTCGGTATAATGCCGGATGAGCAGGCCCTGACCGATCGCGGCCGCGGCCTGTTTATAGGGGAGCGTATCGGACGCGGGAGGCGCGCCCTGTCCCTCCGCACCGCGCGAGGCAGGTGGCGTGGCGCGCCGCGAAGCGCGTGCCGCGTCTACTTCCACCGTGGCAAGCCGTTCCCGTCCGGCCCGAATCGCGCCTGACGAAACGAGCAAAACGTCGCGTCCTCGCCCGTGCTGAGCGGCCAGTTGTGCCGTGAGATCGGCAATGAATCCCAGATCGATACGACCGTTCGCATCCGTGAGGGTATTGGTCCCTACCTTCACCACGATCCGTGAGGCGGCCGTTAGCCGGACGGAGGAAATTTCACATTCGGGTTCCGGCCGGCTCTCCGCTATCTTCGGTTCCCTGCCGCTTGCGCGTCCTGGTTCTCCTGATCCCACTTGTCCTCGTCCTCATAATCGAATTCAATGCCGCGAATTCGGACGGTATCTCCATCCTTCGCGCCCATCTCTCTCAGCTTATTGGTGATCCCGATCTTATCCAGCGAGCGCTGCAGTCTTCGCACGCCGTAATCGTTCTCCATGTCGGTCATCGCCACCATGCGTTCGATGCCCCGGCCGACGACCTCATAGGTCGTTTCATCCACCTTGTTGACGTCCCAACGTCGCTGATCCTCTTCGATGGGCGCCACGATGCGGACAATATCGCCGCCGGCGGCAATCTGGATCTCTTCTTCCGCTCGCAGGGTTTCCAGCAAGGTCATTACATTGTAGATCATCGGCGTCAACCCGAAGCGCGTCACGGCGGAGATACGGTAAACCGTATGTCCCCTGCCCTTGAGTTCGACTTCGAGGGCGTCGACCGCCTCCATGTCCGCAGCGACATCGATCTTGTTCAGCGCCACGATCTGAGGAAGAGCGGCCAGATGATCGCTGTAACGTTCGAGTTCCGTGTTCAGCACCTCGAAATCATGGAGCGGTTCTCTTCCCGTCATGCCACTGACATCCAGCACATGGATGAGCAGCCGGGTGCGTTCGACATGCCTTAGAAACTGATGTCCCAGCCCTATCCCTTCGCTGGCGCCTTCAATCAGACCGGGGATGTCCGCCATCACAAAGTTGCGCTCCGCTTCGACATAGACGACTCCAAGGTTCGGCACAAGGGTCGTGAAGGGATAGTCGGCGATCTTGGGCTTGGCCGCCGACACCGCCGCGATCAGAGTGGACTTGCCGACATTTGGGTAACCGAGCAAGCCGACATCGGCAAGCAGCTTCAGCTCGAGCTTAAGGCGCTTTTGTTCGCCGGGCTCGCCTTTTTCCGCGAACTTTGGGGCCTGGTGGATGGCGGTTACAAAATGGGCGTTGCCTCGCCCGCCGATCCCGCCGCGCGCGACGGTGGCCGTGGCGTCCGGCGCGGCCAGATCCGCAATGACATTGCCCGTTTCAAGGTCGGTGACCACCGTACCCTGGGGCACTTTCAGCAGGAGGTCCGTTGAGTTCAGGCCGGACATGTCTTTGCTGCCCCCGTCACCTCCACGAATGGCTTTGTAATGGCGCTGATACCGGAAATCCAGGAGGGTGGTCAGGTTCCTATCTACCTTGAACACGACGTTGCCGCCATGCCCGCCATCGCCACCGTTTGGGCCTCCACGGGGAACATGCTTTTCTTTGCGGAACGTCACCATGCCATTGCCGCCGTTGCCGGCGAGGACTTCTATTTCTACTTCATCGACAAACATCGCAACACTCCTGAAAAACGGTCGGCCGCTCTAATGGGCGGCCCGCGATTCGCCGTGCAACGCCCCAGCTTCAGGGGTTGGCTCGGCTGATTGGATAGTGGGCGGCGCGGAGCGAAGCATAAACGCAAGCTCCGTGCCGGATACCCCCCACAAAACAAAAAACAGCGTAAGGCGCGCCTTACAGGCTACCTTACGCTGTTCTGCAAACTGGTGGAGGTGAGGAGACTCGAACTCCTGTTCCCAGCGACTTGCCTCTAGCTTCTACGAGTGTAGCCCCCGGTTAATATTCGCTACCGCCTGCCACAGGGGCCGGGCTAGCGGCACGCTAGAGTGCGGAGTGCTTCCCGCTCAGGCGGCACACGGGCCTGAGGGTCGGTAAGTTAGCATTTGTTACGCCCGGAATTCTCTCGGCTAACAGGAGAGAAGCGGACGTCGCAGCCTAGGCCGCGAGAGCGTACTGTTGAGTGTTCGCTTGTATTGTTTTGCCGCTTTTTACGAGGCCCACGGCGCCTCGACCCGCAACTAGAAACACCGTACACCAGGTCGACACCAATCACCCCCGACGTAGGTTTATTATCCCATACAATTTTGCCGAAATCAAGCGCGGCTCCAATATTTCAGGACGAACGCATCTCCCATTACAAATTTGCTTGCACGCCCTGAAGTTCCTAAGCCGCGACGTCGCACGCGTTCAACCGATTTCGCTTGAAAGTCTTCCCTCGGCTCCCATCTTATCCTCCACGGGTGCGGGCGTGGTGATTACGGAAAGAAAAGCTCCCAACCCCATCAGACCGAACCCTGCTTCCAGGATCAAACCGATCACGGCCAGCTTCTCGCTCGCGCCCCCGAACAGCAGCCTTCCGAGAATCATATTCAGGAGATAAAAAGCAAACAGCCCCAGCGCGATGCGCAGATAGGAGCGCCCCTGCGCCGGTCTTCCTAACTTCTCGGCAAGAAGTTCGCCCACATAGCGCATTCCGCAAAGCCATCCCGCCGCAAGGAACGCCATGATAGCAATGAGAAAAGCCACAGGGCCCGCGACTAAGGGGGTATTGCCGACAAACTTCATCATAAACCCGAGCACCAGTACGAGCATAAATAGGGCCCCACCCGTGACTGCTCCCGTCGTCAGACAGCGGCCGGGCTTCATCCTGATCGATGCGATCGCCCGATTTGCGGCGCGTGGAGCGGCAAAATGGAGAAAAAGGGTTGCAAGCAGGCCAAAGACCAGCAGCATCGTCTGACTGTCATACCATTTATGCAGTTTGTGAGTGGCCGCGTTTGCTCCACGCGTCTGCTCGGTCCGGTCCAACACCTCCAGCACCTCGCTGGTTTGCTGAACGACGTGGACCCTGCCGCCGGTCTCATTTTTTACGGACCCGCCGACAGCCACCAGACTCCCGCCGACGGAAGCCCCGGGCAATAACGTTACAGCACAGTCGATCGCCAGAACATCATGCAGCACATGCCCCGCAATCACCAGATCCGCGTCCCGCACC
>JBBRKX010000466.1:0-4997 GCA_038231675.1 Chthonomonadales bacterium
ACGACCGCACGCGAAACATCTGGACCGTGATGGATGCGGTCCAGAGTGAGGCGATGGCGACGATCCCCGGCATTCGCAGGCTGCAGATAAAGGAGATGGGATCGGACGTGATGGCCACCGCAGCGGCACCGGTCCACCTTATCATTTCCGGCCCTGATTTAGGAATTCTCGATCAGCTCGGCAAGAAAACGTTGGACATCGCGAATAAGTCGCCGGGAATGGTGCAGGCAGGGACGACCTGGACGCTCGGGCTTCCGGACTATGAGGTGAAAGTGGACGCGGCTCGCGCCCAGGAACTTGGATTGTCGCCGGAAGAAATCTCACAGCAAGCCTATTACGCGCTTCGTGGCGGTCTGACGAATGAATTCTACCGACTTCCTAACTTGCGCCAGAATACCATTATGGTGCGTTATTCCGAAGACCAACGGGCAAGTGAACAGGATCTCGGCCAACTTATTTTAACAACTCCGGCCGGCGCACAGGTCCCCCTCAAAAGCGTTGCAACCGTCGAGAGACGCAATGCACCCACCGTGATCGAGCACGATGGGCTTCGCCGAATCATCGGTGTGGCCGGCTTCTATCGGAAGTGGGGACCGCCCTCAATGGACCTCGGCATGAACGTCATGATGAAGGCGATGACCGATTTGAACTTCCCGCCGGGCTACAACATCGAGATGCGCGGGGATATGACTCAGATGATGGACAGTTTCCGTCGGCTTCTCACCGGCCTTGTCCTGGCGCTCATCTTTATGTATCTGGTGCTGGTGGCGCAATTCAAAGGATTCCTACAGCCGCTGCAGATGATCGCTTCGCTGCCACTCGAGCTTGCGGGCGTGTTCTTTGCCCTGTGGTTAGCGCATCAGGCATTTTCAACGGTCTCCATTATGGCGGTGATCGTGCTGTCCGGGATGGACATCACCACGGCGATCCTGATGATCGATATGATCGCGCGTTATCGAGATCGTGGCATACCGCGCGACGAAGCGATTGCGGAAGCTTGCCCGCAGCGATTGCGGCCAATCCTGATGACCTCCATCATCTCGATCATCGTAATGCTGCCGGTCGCGCTCGCACCAAAGACAGGATTGGATGCTTACCAGCCATTGGGAACGACGATTCTTGGCGGGCTCATCGTAGGAACTTTCCTATCCTTGTTCGACATTCCAATCATGCATACGGTCATTGATGACCTGACACGGTGGATGAACAAAACCTTCCTCGGGCGGGATTGGCATTGGCCTATCCCAGAGAACCTTGAGGAACACGATGCACCCTTAACGATAACAAGGACCGGCACAGCACCCGCTCTAACGGCAGGCGACTTTGGAGGAGAGTAATATGCTTTGTAAGAACGCACGGTTGGCGTTTGCGTGTCTCATGCTCGTTGCTTACTCTTCCATGCTGGCCTTACCCGTGCATGCGCAGGCCGCCTGGCGTTCCTTAGACGCCGGAAAGGATGCGGACAACCTGGAGAAGTTCCTCGCGCACCGACCGCTCGTGAACCGCACGCTTACCATGGGGCAAGCGGTGGCGATTGCCCTGCAGGAGAGCCCTGTCGTGCGCGAAGCGCAAGAGGAGTTTCTGGCATCGGTCGGCCGGCTGAGGGCGGCCCGGGCGGAGACCAGGGCCATGGTTTCCGCGAATGCATTTGCGTCAGGTGGCAGCAACAGCAACATCGTCAGCAGCCCATCCGCAGTTCAACCTCAGATGATTATGGGCCTACCACGCGATGCCTACTTCGATCAGAACCTCATGGTGATGTTTCCGCTTTATACGGGCGGGCGGTTGGGTGCGATGGTCCGCCAGGCGAAAGCCATGAGGAACGCGTCGCGCGCGGATCTACAGACACAGCAGCAGGATATCGCTCTTATGACGCGGGTCAGTTACCGCGACGTACTTGCTCGCCGAGCTATATTGCGTGTGTCGCTGGATCGGATGGACGCAAGCCAGGAACGGCTGCGCGTGGATCAGGAACGACTGGCGGCGGGAGCGGTTCCGGCGCTCACGACACTGCGTGACGAAGCCGAGGTTGCAGGGGTCCAACAGGAGATTACAAATGCGCGGCGCGACGCGGACCTTGCCTTAATTCAGTTTAAAACGATTCTAGGCGTTCATCCGGGATCTCATATTGAACTGGGGGATGGCAACGCATTCCGACCCAGCGCGGAATTCCTCGCCGAACTCACGGCCGAGGTTGCGACGCCACCTACAAAAGCGCCATCGGTTTCGAATGGGACACTATCCGCAGACCTTTTTGCTCTCCTTAAGCTTGCTGGACATCGACGACCTGAACTACAGGCGGCCAGCCAGAGAACACATGGGGCTCTGGCAGATGCGGCAGTAGCGCGGAGCGCCTATAAACCTCAGGTCGACCTGTTTGCAATGGGTGATTTGACTTCGCATCGTGGTGTAAGCGGTTTCGCGGGGACCACAATCGGCGTTGTCGCCACGTTACCGCTGTATGACGGCGGGGAAAGAAAGGCGCACGTGTCCAGCGCAGAAGCGGAGCATAGGAAGCAAGAGCAGGAAGAACAAAGAATCGAACTACAAGTCGCTCAGGAAGTTGGCACAGCCCTCCTCAACCTGAGGGCGGCAGAACAAAACTATGAGACCGCCGGAAAGGCTCAGGCAGCGGCAAACGAGGGGTACCGCGTGGGTCTCGAACGCTACCAGGCCGGCCGAAGCCTGCTGGTCGAAGTCCAGGATGCGCTCGCCGCAAGAACGCAGGCGCGGAACAACATGGTCCTGGCCCTTTTTCAATACAATGTAGCTCAAGACCAACTGCTGCATGCGGTCGGAAGCGTTGAGGCCGCTCAGCCTGAACAAATGGCTCCGAGGTAGCCACGTCAGCAACTATCTGACAGCACGCGGAAGTCACTGGACGAGATTAAAGAAAGCCTGCGCGTTTGGGTTCACGACATCCGCGCAGTTCGGGCATGGATGCTGGGGATCGTCATCGATCTCCTCCGGACTTGCGGCATCCGTGGACAGGTTTTTCACATGACCATCGGTCATTAAGAAGTTACCGAACCCTGCATGACGGTTTGCCTGGGTGTGATCGCTGTGACGCGTATAGAACTGTTCCCCTACCAGTGCTCCTCCGATGGCTGTGTTGTTCTCCACATTCGTTCCATCATTTGCGTCTCCATCCCGTGCTAAAATCGTCTGGGCGCTCCGGCCAATCCTGGCGATCGACAAACCGTCGCCGGATGTAGTCTCGTTAACGCCGTCGACCTGCGCGCCGGTTAAATAAAGGTTAAGATGGTAGCTGTCGGCATTTGCGACGCTCAAAGAAGCATTGGTGTTCAAAATACCCGCATTATAAGCAATGGGATCCTGGGGGCAGCGCCATATGGCCGTGTTCTTGATATACGCATATAGAAATCCCGTGGGGCGACCTGCAACGGGGTCGGCGTTCGAAAAGGCGTTGTCACCCACCACGCGTTGCGCAATGTTCACCGTGAGCTTCTTGTTGGCTGACGCATTATTGACGGCACGCGCAAAAGTCTCGTCGAAGTCCTGTACATACATGAGAATACCGAGGCCGAACGATTTCTCGTTGCTCATACAGGTTGCCTGGCGTGCTTTGGCACGCGCTTGCGAAAACACGGGGAAAAGCAAGGCAGCTAGAATGGCAATAATGGCGATGACGACAAGAAGTTCGATCAGGGTAAAAGCATGCCTACGTATTTGGTGCATGAGAATTGTCCTCAGTTCGAAAAACCATCTATATCCATGTTAGTCTTATCTCTATTCTGACATAAGTCCATTGTGTTTGTTGCAAAGAGAGAGAACGTCCTGATTCCACCGCACACTTGGTTACCGATGCAATTCCCGGATGGAAGGATCGAGGGAGGGGATGGCGTTTAGAAGGCGACGCGTATATTCCTGGGATGGATGGTCGAAGATATCTTCCACGGTTCCACGCTCAACGATGCGGCCCGCTTCCATCACCGCGACCGAGTCCGCGAGATAACTCACTACGTTGAGATTGTGCGTAATGAAAAGATACGTCAATTCCCTTGTCTGCTGAAGGCGCCGCAGCAGATTGAGAACCTGGCTTTGCACGGAAACGTCCAGAGCGCTGGTGGGCTCGTCCAGCAGCAAAAATCGTGGCTCGACCGAAAGCGCTCTGGCAATGGCGATCCGTTGGCGCTGCCCGCCGCTGAACTCATGTGGGTAGCGGTTCAGCGTGTCGGGTGTCAGGCCTACCTGGCCCAGCAATGCTACAGCGCGTGCCTCTCGCTCCTCTGCGGACGCGCCAATGCGATGGATAATCATGCCTTCCGTCAGAGTCTCACGAACGTTGAGGCGCGCATTCAGCGAAGCGTAGGGGTCCTGAAAGACGACTTGCATTTCCTGACGAAGGCCCAGACGCTCTTTAGCCGTCCTGTCGGCAAACGAACGACCGTCGTAGATGATATCGCCGGATGTCGACGCCAGTAGATCCAGCAACATCAGTCCGATCGTACTTTTGCCCGATCCGCTTTCACCGACGAGGGCAAGCGTGCGGCCACGAGGCACTTCAAAGCTCACGCCATCCACGGCCGTTTTGAACTCGCGACGGCCGAATATCCCTTTTCGCACGGGAAAGCGTTTGATTAGATTATCCACTTTTAGCAGAGGAGTTGGGTTCATACGGCCTTCTCTTCTTGCCGATCTGTCGACTTCACAGCGGGGGCGGTATCGGCATAAGGTCCGTAAAGGTGGCAGCGCACTTGATGCTCCGGCGCGGTCAGAATAGAAGCGGGAACGATCGTTCGGCAGACATCCCAGCGCCGTGGACATCGTGGCTCAAAACGACAGGCAGGCGGCCAGGCGGTCGCGGGCGGCACCGTTCCATCCAGCGTCATGAGATCCGTGCCTCGTTGTGCTCGGGTCGGTAAGCTTGCGAGCAAACCCTGGGTATAAGGATGCTGGGGATTGCGAAACACTTCCGCTGTCGAGGCTGTCTCGATAATTTGACCGGCATACATCACCGCGACTCTATCGGCGAT
>JBBRKX010000467.1:0-4985 GCA_038231675.1 Chthonomonadales bacterium
GTGCGAGATACATTCGGAGAATGCTGGCACTCGGATGTGGTCGTCAGCAATATGGACCTCCCAACCGCATACGCAACGCTGCTTCCCAGCGCGGCGCGACGCAAACATACGGATGTGGCGCTTGCCGGCAGGCAGTATGGCTGCTCGGGTTTTCTGCTTTATCTTGGGGTAAAGAAGCTCGAAAGCGATTGGCCGCACAACGTGATCGTGCTGAGCGACGACTACGAGCAAACGGTCCGAGACGTTTGCGTCGAACGTCGCATCCCAAACGATCCCGCCATGCATGTCTGCATCCCCACCAGAACCGACCCTGGTCTTGCGCCGCCGGATCATGACGTGGTCTACGTCCTCGTGCCATGTCCGAATACGCAGGCGGACATCGATTGGGCCGTGGCCGGACCGGCCCTTCGGGAACGCGTGCTGGATAAGCTGGAAGCAACCGGACTGCCCGGGCTGCGCTCGAAAATCGTTTTCGAGCGCACCTTTACGCCTCCCGAATTCGAGTCTCACTATGGATGCTATGCGGGGGCGGCGTTCAGCGGTTTGACGCCGGACTTTCTGCAATCCGCGTACTTCCGGCCTCATAGCCGCTCCGAGGATGTGCAAGATCTTTATTTCGTGGGGGCCAGCACTCACCCGGGTGGCGGAGTGCCGATTGTCCTTACCTCCGGCCGCCTTGCCGCCCAGGAAATCGCCTCCAGAACGCGAACATAACACCCATGAACACGTTCTGTTCGACAAATCCGGCAACAGGCGAAATCGGCGCAAGCTATGCGCTCGGCTCCAAAGAAGACGTGCGATGCGCGGTCGATGGCGCTCGGGCGCGCGCGGAAGAATGGGGGCAAACCAGCGTAGAGGAGCGTTGCGCTCGTCTGGATCAATTGCGTGAATGCTTCGTATCGGACGCCGATACGATCGCCCAAACCGTGGCTGCCGAGGTCGGGAAACCCCTTCAGGAAGCGTTTGGCGCGGATGTGCTTCCCTCTATCCGAGCGCTTGCATGGGTCGCTCGGAACGCCCCGGCGCATCTGCGGCCCCGCCGTATCCCCGGATCCCGCGGAGCCACGCTTGCCGCGGAACCGCTGGGCGTAGTTGGCGTAATCGGCACATGGAATTATCCTCTGTTTCTCAATATTGCGCCGATTGCCTGGGCGCTTGCCACAGGAAACGCGGTCGTCTGGAAACCTTCCGAGCTTGCGACGGGCTCCGCTTTGCAGCTTTCAAACTATCTGCGGCGTTGCGGTCTGCCGGTTGAAGTTGTTCCCGGCGACGGAACGACAGGTCGGGAGTTATGCCGGGCGGGTTGCGTGAAGATCGCTTTTACCGGCGGCGTGAACACCGGGCGGGCGATCCTGTCGGAGCTCGCAAAGACGGGAACGCCTTCGGTGATGGAGCTATCCGGCAACGATCCTTTTATCGTTTGCGCGGATGCCCCCGTCGCACTGGCGGCGCGGTCCG
The DNA here is from genome assembly GCA_038231675.1 of Chthonomonadales bacterium. Classification (GTDB taxonomy): domain Bacteria; phylum Armatimonadota; class Chthonomonadetes; order Chthonomonadales; family Chthonomonadaceae; genus JBBRKX01. The sequence goes on from JBBRKX010000467.1 coordinate 1,459, forward strand.
CCGTCTGGGCGCGCATCTGCTCCGCCGGTCAAAGCTGCGTGGCCCCTCAGCGGATCCTTGTCGAAGCCTCTGTCTATGACGTCTTTCTGCGGGCTGCTCAGGAAACGCTTGCTGGCCTTCGGCCGGACATCGACTTCGGCCCGATGCGCACATCCGGATTTCGAGAACGCGTCCATCGGCTCGTCTGGCAGTCGGTCGCTTCCGGAGCGCGTCTCGCGGCGGGCGGCCGGATGCTGGAGGAGAAGCCCGGGTTTTATTATGCGCCGACCCTCCTTGCGGACTGCGATGAAAAGACGCCCGCGTTCGTGGAGGAGTTCTTCGGCCCGGTGCTGGCCGTCTGCCCTGTTCGTGGCGAGGAAGAGTCGATCCGCATCGCGAATGCGGGTGATATGGGGCTTGGAGCCAGCGTCTGGACGCGCGATTTACGGCGTGGAAGTCGGATCGCGGAGCGGCTGCATGCCGGACTGGTCACCATCAACGATACGCTGCTGGACGCCGCTGATCCGGGCATTCCCTTTGGGGGCAGGGGGGCCAGCGGCTTCGGCAAGCAGCGAGGGATCGCCGGGCTGGACGAGTTTTTGCATTGGAAGGTGACGGTGTCTCATCCGACCGGAGGGACAAGACGCCACCTCTTTCCGTACCGAGACGCAACCCTGCCGGTCCTGCGCGGAATCGTCGCGGTGCAGGGAGCGCGGGGATGGAAACAGAAACTGCGAGCGATTGGCGCGCTCGGAACAGCCGCCACCCACTGGGAGCAATCGCAAAAAAGGGATGAGGTTGAGTAGATGGTGAAGATCGCGGTGGTTGGCGGCGGACTTGCAGGCTGCGCGGCGGCGGTGCGGCTGGGCCACGCCGGGCACGATGTCACACTTTTTGAAAAGAACGCGCATCTCGGCGGCAAGATGAACGTGTGGCAAGAGGGCGGATACACCTTCGATATGGGCCCGACCATCATAACCAAGCCGGATGTGCTCGACCGTCTTTTCAACGACGTCGGACGGCGACGCGAGGACTACATCGACCTTGTCGCGCTCGATCCGCAATGGCGCGCCTGGTTCGCAGACGGCAGCCGGCTGGACCTGTATTCCTCTTTGCAAGAGATGACGCGCGAGCTCCAGCGGTTCGCGCCGGATGAAGTCGCAAACTACCTGCGGTTTCTGGCTTACTCTCAGAAAATGTATGATGTGTCGGACCAATGGTTTTTCTGGAAATCCTTTGGAGGCATCACCGATATGATGCGCGCCAACCCGATGAATGTCCAGTCTCTCGGCATCGCGATGAACATGGACCCATTCACCACGATGCACCAGGCCATTCGAAAACACTTTGCGGATCCCCGTCTCGCTCAGCTCTTCGAACATTTCGTTCAGTACGTCGGCTCCTCTCCATTTGTGGCGCCCGCCATTCTGTGTTTAATCGCATGGGTGCAGCTTGGGCTCGGCTGCTGGTATCCCAGAGGCGGGACGAATCGAATCGCCGCCGCGCTGACGTCACTTTGCGAGGAGTTCGGCGTCAAAGTGAAGTATAATACCGCGATCGAGCGGATCGAGACCCAGGGGAGTAAAATTTTCGGCGTTGTGCCGGATGGAGGCAGCGTCGAGCGCTTCGATGTGGTGGTGGCGAATTCAGATATCGTGCGCTCGCTGGAGCGAATGATTGCCGATCCTTCCGCCGCGCACTATCTCCAGAAGCGAGCAAAGCAGCTTGAGCCCGCCTGCTCCGGCATCGTGCTCTATCTTGGCTGCGAAAAAATCTGGCCGCAGCTACGACATCACGACTTTTACTTTTCCGCCGATAGCGACGCCGAATTTCGCGATCTTTATCAGCGTAAGATACCGCATGAGGACCCCACCTGTTACCTTGCGGTCCCGTCCATAACCGATCCGGAAGCGGCCCCGCCCGGCTGTACCGCGCTGTACGTATTGGTGCACACTCCCTATTTAGGGGATGCGTTCGATTGGGACCGCGAGGCGGTGCGTTATCGTGATGTTATCCTGGATAAACTGGAGCGCGGCGGACTCACCGGCCTGCGCGACAGCATCCGTGTTTCCCGAACCGTCACGCCATCCGATCTGGAGCGTATGTACTGGGTGAACCGGGGAGCGATCTATGGAGTGGTTACCCAGCGGGGACTGAATTCCGCGTTTAAGACCGCCAACCGGAGCGATTCGATCGAGGGGTTATACTGGGCGGGCGGCAGTGTCAATCCTGGCCCGGGCGTGCCCATGGTTTTGATGTCCGGTCAAATCGCGGCGAATTGCGTTCTGGAAGATCACGGTCCCGGCGAGCATTGCGCTGCTCGTAACCGGGAAGGCATAACCGAAGCGCGCATCTAATGCCCGGCACAGGCTGTGCCCGCCGGGCACAACCTGTAAAGGAAACCATTATGCGTCATAAAGGGTGCGCCGCATTTCTTGCGATCGCCGCCACACTCGGAAGCATGTCGGCGGCCCGCGCCGCGGAACACAAGCTGATCGAATGGGGATTCGATCAGCCGAACACCATGGATGTTCGGAAGAACATCGCGAAGATGGAAGAACGCCCTTTCGACGGCGTGGTGATTGGCGCCCATGTGCCGGCGGGCCAGCTCGAATGGACCGATTGGAGCCATAAGGCCTACACGAAAGCCGATTTTCAACCTGCGGTAGACGATCTCAAAAACACCGCGTTTCACAAATTCACGGATAACTTCCTGCGGTTCAATGCAACCCCGGCCGACGTCAACTGGTTCGATGAGGCCGGCTGGAAGGCGATCGCAGGCAACGCCGCAGTGGCGGCGTGGATCTGTCAGGAGGGCGGCCTCAAAGGATTGATGTTCGACACCGAGCCGTACAAGGCCAAGATCTTCACCTACAAGGCTCAAAAGGGTTCGGACACGATCTCGCTTGAAAAATACTCGGCGGAAGTAAGACTCCGTGGGAAGCAGTTCGGCCAGGCGCTTGCCAGGGAAAAGCCCGATATCACGGTTATGTTCACCTTTGCCACCTCGGTTCAGCACTACAAGCCACAGACGACCTACATGGCCAGTTTCGATCTGCTTCCCGCTTTTATCGACGGCATCGTCGAGGGCGTCGGTGACGGCGCGCATATCGTGGACGGTCTGGAAATGGCGTACGGAAGGTCAAAGCGGTCCGAATTCGACGAACTGCATACCCTGGTGCATGATGCCCGTAAGATCTCCAAGGTGCAGGATATGTATGATAACCGTGTCACCGTGGGCTACGGCCTCTGGATGGACTGCACATGGCAGGAGCGTGGGGGCTGGTTTCCGGATGATCCCGAAAAAAATATGTTTACGCCCGAGAAGCTCAAGACCGCAGTGACAAATGCGCTGGAAGGGACCGACAAGTATGTCTGGTTCTATTCGGAAAGCGTGGATTGGTGGACGGGCAAGGGGCTCACTCCCGCGTATATCAAGGCGGTGACGGATGGGCATGCTGCGGCGATTGCTTCCGCGCATCTCGCCCCCCGGCACAAGAAGCTGCTGGCCCATCGCCATTCAAAGCAGAAGGCCCGCGTCGCCAGGA
>JBBRKX010000468.1:0-4980 GCA_038231675.1 Chthonomonadales bacterium
CCTCACGCTGGACCTTTTCCCGTGCCGCCGCATGACGCGATACGATCCCGAACGACCCTGAACTGCCTGGGCGTCGCCGATAAGATGATCCCTCCTGCGGACGTTCCGTGGTTCTGGGGAAGAAGTGTGGAGATAGAGAGTTGGAGTCTGACTTGGAGGGCAAGATGACAATGGTTAAGAAGGGCTCCACGAAGCTGCTTCTGGCGTTATTCGGAATCGTAGCCGCGAACTTCCTCATAGGATGCGGCGGCGGGGGGGGGGCGGGCGTGACGAACGGAACCGGCCCCCCTCCGGCTGGAACAACGACTTACAGCGATTCTCAGCCATTAGGCGGCGGGACCGCTCGTTCCTATGTCACGATTGGCAGTGACGGAACCCCAAAGGCAGTGGGGGTGCAGCTCACTGCGGCGGTCGTGTCCGGCCTTTCCGATAGCGTGTCGTCGCGGATTGTCCTTCCGCTTCCCGCGCAGGCATCGGTTACGCCGTTGAACCACATCGACTTTGTCTATCAGGCGACAGGGCATTTCCCGCCAGGCCTCTTCGATGTGCCGCAATTCGCTGTCTCCTTCTTCAGTGTGACCCAGGCATTTCGGCAGCAGATTCTGGCGATTGGGCCGGATAACCTTGCCAAACTCTATCAAGTGCCAAGCAACGATGAGGCTCCTCCCACCTACTTCGAGCTTCCAGGGAGCGGAGTCGCGGGATATGGAATGCACTATGCGTACTTCCAGGCCCCGGAGTTTGTGAACGAGGGCTTCACGGACTCGCTCGACTTACTTTACTATAACGGGCATCTGATCGGCGAGGAGCCGTTGGTTTCGGTCTCCTACCTGCGGCAGAACAACTCGCGCGTGGATACCCTGGAGACGCCTAAGAAGTACCCGCATCCCGGTTATTGGCCTACGCAAAATGCGCTGCGTTATGATCCAGTGGCGAAAGTTTATACGATCTCTTTAGAGGGATTCGTCAATCGAAATTAGCGCTCCAACCAGGCCGCCGAAATCGGCTGAACAGGTTCTCTCAGGTGAGTAAACGATGCAGATCAAATCTTTAGACAATCAGTTGAATTCGCCGGCGCCGACGTCGCGGCGAGGGCGTACGCGGCGCAACTTGCGCGGTTCCCTATGTACCGTTGCGTTGGCCGTTTTGGGGTGGGCGCTTCCCATAGTGCCGGCCACCGCGCAACTCGACTCTCCAAGCCCCGCAGGCGGAGCGGGCGGCGCTGGACAGGGCACATCGGGCGCCCCTGGAGTTCCGGGTGCACCGGGAGGCGCGCCCCATGGCGGACCTCCCGGCGGAAAGATGCCGGCTATGCCGCCGCTGCCCGTATTGCTGGGGATCGCCGACTTTTTGATCGCGGTAGATCGGCCTTTCGATGCGGAAAAGATCTACAAGCTGGTATTGATGATGAATCCGAAGAGTGCCGTGGCGCAGCAAGGTCTCCATCGTGCCAAAATCGCGGAATCGCCTTCGTTCACCGCATTGATCCATACGTATCGCGATACCCTGGAGAATAGGCTGACCACGTATGGCGGCGGTCCAACGTTCCGTACCATCCATGGCAACATTACCCTTCTGCTGGGCACAGGATACTTTCGCGAAACGATCCACGCGGACAAGCCCAACCAGACTCTTGGCTTTCTTCAGGACTTTATCAACGACAGGCCGCTCGGCAAGAGCACAGTCAATCTGATCCTCGAGCCGCGTTTTGGCAAATACGAAGGTTATGTCTTCCTAAACCGCACTTTTTATGCCGGAGCGCCGGATCGAACGCTGTTCAACTTCAAGTTGACCTATGATCAGGTGCCGGGGCGCGAACACTACTCCGTCGGCTATATGCGTAACGACTCCTTTATCCAGAGCGATCAGCTGCAGTTCTTCGCGCCGGAAACCTTTTATTCGGTGGAAAGCGGGCTGACCGAGGACATCGCCAGCATCGAGATCCAGCATCCTATCGCCCGAAAGGTGGACTTCCAGACCACCTATCAGTATCTTGCCTATTCGGATGGAAACAGCCGAAACCTGGTTCGCACGCAGTTGCTGTACCGCCTGCAGCCCAATGGCCGCGCGCAGATGCCGATCTTTCAGGTCGGCCTGCAACATATCTATGACGACACCAACGTGTTCGGAGTGTACTACTATACACCCCAGAACCAGCAGTACCTCGACGTATGCGCGAACTACATCTTTATCTCGCGGAAGTTTAAGTACGGGCTGTTCGGCACTTACCCCGTTGCCCATGTTCGTGGAAGCGGCGACGGAAAGTATGATCCGCTCGCCACGCTGTACGCGTTTACAAATTATCAGATCTCTGATCGAACAGAGCTATATGTGAAGCTGACTACCGCCAAGCGGACCGGCAACGCAGCCGCGTTCACGGACTTCGTGTTCGGCGTCAATCAGCATGTCTAGGCACGGGTTTCCGCCCATGGCCTCGGTATGGGCCGGCAAAGGGCATGCGGCGGCCCATGAATGAGCCAGAGCCGCCCGAGGACACCGATTATCATTACTCGAACCGAGCCGGAGCGATGGAATGCGACGCCGAAGCATAAGGTCGCCACGATCTTGTTGGCGATCGTGGGAGTCGGATTTCTGTTCGGAGCACTCGTGGATCTCACCTGGGCGACGCGAGGTTTCCCTGGCGTCGTGATTACGCTGCTCGGCAAAACGAGTGCGCAATCGGACCCGAAAGTGGCTGAACTGGTCTTCATTTTGCTCAGGGTTTCCGGCGTGTTTTATTTGACCCTGGGGTCCGCCATGCTTGCACTTACCGCCGGGCCTTTTCGTGAACGGCGACCCTGGGCACGGCGCGTGATTGCCGCGCTGGTATTTCCTTTCCTTCTGGCGCCGTTTGTGTCCGGAGCGCTGGGATTTACCAGCCCGACATTTATTGTGCCGGTGTTCTCAGTTGCCTTTACGGCTTTAGCACTCTGGCTGACGCGCGATTGGGCTCGATCAGATTAGGATGCTCGCATTGGGTTGGCGGCATTTGCTTTTTTCGCGGTCCCGCGCGGCATCGGCTCGCGCGGAGCCAATAGCACTCTAGAGGGATGAACAAAAGGAGACGGTATGGACACCCGACAAGTTATCGACGCCTATTATGACAGTGTCAACAAAGGGGATTGGGACACCTGGCTCACGCTGTTCGATGACAATATCGTCATCGATGAGCAGTTGGCCGGCCACGTCGAGGGGATCGGAATCCTGCGTGGAGCGGTGGGTGGCATGAAGACGGGCTATTCTAAGTTCCAGAATGTGCCCAAGCATATCGTGGTGAATGGCGACGAGGGAACCGTTATTTCCCATATTTCGGCTGCGAACGCCGCCGGCATACCGATCGAGGCGAACGTCGCCAACTACTTCAAGCTCGCCAACGGCAAAATCGTCTACATGGCCAACTTCCATGACAGCGTGCCATTTCGCCCATTTCTCGACCAGAAATTGGGCTGAGGTTAGAAAGGTCGTCGTCGGATGAGCAACTACGATTTCATCGTTGTCGGAGCGGGTTCCGCCGGGTCGTGCCTTGCCACACGCCTCAGCGAAGCTCCTGAAGCGCGCGTGCTTGTGCTGGAAGCCGGGCCCCAGGAACCCCCCGCCGATCTTTACGATAGTGTTTATACGCCTTATTTCTGGTACAAACTGCTTTATTCCCAGGTCGACTGGAATTATGACAGCACGCCTCAGCCCGCGCTTGGGGACCGATCCATACATGAGCCGCGCGGCAAACTGGCGGGCGGCAGCAGCAATATGTACATCATGATGCATATCCGGGGCGATGTCTCGGACTATGACAACTGGGCGTACAACGGCTGCCCTGGCTGGAGATATCAAGATTGCCTTCCCTACTTCCAGAAGATGGAGGATCAGGAAGACAACACCAGCCCGTGGGCCGGGCATGGCGGCCCGCTGCATGTTCAAAACGCGAAGGACCATAAGCCGAACCCTCTTTCCGAGGTCTTTATCAATGCCTGCCTGGAACTAGGTTATCCTCACACGGATGACTTCAATGGTCCCAACATGATCGGGGCGGGCTGGCACCATATCAATGTGAAAGACGGCAAGCGCCACAGCATGTACGCCGCGTATTTGAAGCCCGCGCTCAGCCGGCCGAACCTCACCTTAAGCGCGGATTCGCAGACGACACGGCTTCTTTTTGAAGGCAACCGGTGTGTCGGCGTGGAATACGTTCAGGGCGGAGTATTGAAGACGGCGCGCGCGGAAAAAGAGGTTATCGTTTGTGGTGGCGCAATCGAGTCCCCGCATATCCTGCAGCTTTCGGGAATCGGCAACACGGAGCACCTGAAGCGGTTCGATATTCCGGTGGTGCAGCATCTACCGGGCGTAGGCGAAAACTTCCATAACCATGTGCTGTCCGGGGTGATCAATGAGATCAAGGAGCAAGTGGCGGCGCCCAACAACAACCTTTCCGAGGCCGCGCTTTTCTGCAAGTCCGCACCGGGATGGATGGGACCGGATCTTCAATTTAGCTTTGTACACGTGCCGTTCAATATCATCGTGGGGCAGGGGCATCCAAACTCGGTCAGTATTTTGCCTGGCGTAGTTCGGCCTATGTCGCGCGGGGATATTCGGTTGGCAAGCAAAGATCCGCTGACGAAACCGCTGGTGAACCCAAACTACCTGGGCGTGCAGTCGGACATCGATCGCATGGCCGAGGCCGTGCAGATTTCCAGGGATATCTTCGGGACGAAGACCTTTGCGCCGCACATCGTCCAGGAACTGATGCCGGGCCCGGATGTGCGATCGGATCAACTCAAAGACTGGGTTTGCAAAAACGCCGATTCCTATCATCACCAGGCGGGCTCGTGCAAAATGGGTTCGGACGCGGCTTCCGTCGTGGACTCCGAGCTGCGTGTCTACGGAATCGAAGGACTACGCGTGGCGGATGCAAGCATTATGCCGGTGGTTCCGTCGGGCAATTGTCATGCCGGCATCGTCATGGTCGCCGAGCGTTGCGCGGAA
>JBBRKX010000469.1:0-4977 GCA_038231675.1 Chthonomonadales bacterium
AACAACGGATACAACGCCGGCTGACGAACTTTTACGGCCGCATGAATCGCCCAGAGCCGATCAGCATTTAGATCCCAATAAGTAGCATGTGAAACGAACGCAATCGTTGGACTGCTATCCTTGCTCCGGGTCTTCCGCCAGGTCGCGAATTCGGATCAGGACGCAACAAGCGTGGTTAACCGGACTTCTCATAGGAAGACTTCAGCGAGCGCGAAAAGTCGAGACCGAACACCATGACGATCATGTAGCGGGCGCAATCCAGCAGGTGGTCTTCGCCCACGAGGTCGTCGCCGGAGATGATTCCTCGGCTCGACTCGAATACGGCGTCTCCAATCTCAGCAAGCAATGCGGGACACTTTGGACTGATGGTCAGCACCCCGTAACGTGCGCCGGCTTCCCCATAGCGAGGCGCGAGCATTTCACGCATCAACATCCATCCGGGCACGCGGCCATGTCGCTTTGCCGGGACCGTGACAAAATGATTGCGGGTCCAGACGCCTGCCACCGTGCGCCCGGCCTCATCAGCCTCGCCCTCGATCTTTTTGCCGGTCGCCGGGTCGGCGTAGCGGATGCGCGGTGGCGACGGAAGCATCTCCTCCATCTCGAGCGCCTGGTGCGCCTGCTCATCCAGGTTCAGCCGCGTGCGCTTCAGCTCTTGATAGATATGGAAATGCGGCTCGCCGGAAATCAAATCCTTCCAGCTTGCGCCCCAAACGACGCCGAACGCCGAGGGATAGAATCCCCAATCGACCCCCGCCCACCATTTCGCCCAATAGGGAGGCTCGACCGTCCGGACCGCGGACTCGGGCAGCGCAAAGTAAGCGCCTTCGGCCGCGTCCCAATCACCGTCCAGCCACTGCCGCTTCATCCATTCGGGCAGGCCACGCGTCAGACGGTCGCCATACGTGGGATCGCGCTCGGCGAGCACGACGTTATCACGCAGACGAGATTGGATGAAGAGCGTAAACCGGTCCCGCGTCTCCGGCTTGACGAACCGTCGCTTCACCCAACCGTGTCCGATGCCGCCGGGGTTGCAGGTGATTAGCTTCTTGACCCTCGCGCCTGCCCCGACCGCAACACGGGCGGAGCCGCCGATCCGGTCGTAGATGATCTCCTCGAATTGCGTTCCCTCGTCGTATGCAATGGTCAGGTATTCGATTCCCTGATACTTCTCCGCGTGCTTCACATATTCGGCAAACCCGAGATGCAGTTCCGCACCCTGAGGAAGCGCGAAGATCTTCTGGGTCTGGTTGTAACGAAACGGAATTTTCCATTCCTGCAGCAGCTTCTGGATCTCAGGGGCATGCTGCTTGATCACGTCCACATGCGTTCGACGCAGGAGCAGATGTTTGGAGCCGGGATACTGCAAACAGCGGAGGATCAGCGCGACGCGTAAGACATGCGATTTACCGCCGCCTCGGGCGCCCCCAAAGGCCACCTGTTCGATCTTGGGATCTTCCAGAGCGGCGAGGAATTGGCGCTGCTTTTCGAACAGCTCGATTTCGAGCGGCATAGTTGTGTTCTTTTAAGTGGAGAGGTTGTTTTTCGAGGGGAGTCAATCGGGGGTTTCACGGGGATGCGGTTTGACGATGATGACGTGGACGCCTTCGCCGCTTCTCTCCTGAGGGCGTTCCGTGAGGTCCACGCCCGCCATCAGGGCAAGAACGCGGAGCGTCTGAGCATCGCCCTTTTCCACCGCGTTGTCGATGAGTGCTTCGAGCTTTTCCGCCGTGATCTTGCCCTGCACCTGCTGAAAGACATGGTACAGGCCGTCACGATTATCGGCGCTTGCGGCGGTCCGCAAGGCGGAGATTTCCTGGGTAACGGCGGCGAGGATCTTCTGCCAATTCGACTGCTGGGCCACGGTAAGGGAGGCCGCAAAGCCGCTTAAAAGCGTTGGATCGACGAAACTCAGGCTCGCGGACAAAGGAGAGAACTCAGGCGTTTTTCTTCGGGGCATGGTGGGTTAAGAGGAGGATCCTACGGGGAGTACGCACAGGGAAGGTCAGGACCGGCGCACCAATAAGCGAGCCGCCCCATACCGAAATGTACCATTCAACCGCACATTTGTCAACGCTCTCCGCAGCCTACGCAAAGCAAAATCCTGGTGATTACGCCCGAGGGCTTACGTCCTACGACAATTGTGCAGATGGCCAGCGGTTGAAACCGCGCCGCACACTGCTTCTGTTTCCTGATCTCGCGGATCGAATGTGCCACTCATTCGGAGAACAGAGCGACCGTAACCGTAAGACCGTCCGTCGCCTGGATCGAAGAAGCGGCGGCCCCGCATGAAGCCCTGAGCTACTTTTTCCAAATCCTGGGCATATCGGTGAGTAGCACGATGTGCCCCGACTTTTCTTGATTGCCGGCCGCGTCCGTCGCCTTTGCGATCAGGCGGCCATCACGAGGCCGAGGCAGCGTAATTTCCCAGTACACCACACCAGGACCCGTGGAAAGCACAGGAGCCGGCAACCCATTCACCGTAATGGAACGTACGACGCCATTGTCCTCCGACAGGCCCCTTACCCGCAGAACTGATCCTACGGAGTGAATTCCGGTGATCATGGAAACCGGCGCGAGATCGTCGATGGGGTCCAGCAATGTGGGAAACGCAACGGAGGATGCATCCCCGGCGCGCACATCGGGGCCCGTGAATGCCGCGACGGACGCATAGGCCCCCTGCCGCATCATGTCTGGAAACTTCACGCTCACCACCCGCGTGGTGCGCCCTTTCGCCGGATAATCATGGAAGTAGTAGGCGACACCGTTTTCGAGCTTATCGTTGCGCGGGCCGCCGCCAAGGTCCACGATGTTCGCCATCCGGGAAATGCTGTTCTTATACGTGACATTACGGAAGTGGCCCGACATCCCCGGGTGGGGGGAAGTGCAGGTGAGTTGGATCAGCGGATCCCGGCCGGGCAGGCAATCCTCGAACGCGAGGTTCTCGTAGGTAAACGAGCCATATTGGATGCTGTCGTCGTCATGCCCCCGGTTGATCGGCTCTTCGGTGACATGCTTCAAAAGGATATTCCGGTATACATGCGCGTCGTAATCCGGATGATAAACACCATAAACGGCATTCCAGACGTTCAGGCCGTCCATCAGGAAGAACTGCAGATTGGGTCGCAAAACGTAATGGGTCTCCCAGGCCTTTAGATTGCGTGCGATAAACGGATGCTGGCGGTCGCCGTGCACCGAGCCGTTCCTATCGTCTCCGAAATCAAAACTGTAGAGCCCCTCGCTGTGCGACTCGTTGTCTTGGAAGCGCAGGAAGGGAAGCGTACGGACATCGCGCTTTTCGCTACCGCCGTCGATGGTTCGCAAAGCAAGCGTCGGATCGAAATCATTGCGTCGTTCGATCTGAAACCGGTAACCATAGGCGTCGTTCTCGCAACTGACGTTGCGAATAAAGGTGTTGCGGCCGTTTGCCCACCAGAAACCCGCCCCCTCGTTCTCGTCGAATGGAAGCGCCTGCTTGGGCAGCGGCTTTCCCCGAAACGCCTGCACCGCAAGGTTCCGATCGAAGACATTGTACTGTTCCGTGCCATCTTCCAGGAAGAACCCATGCCCCACCGATTGATAGCCGACGCAGTCCCGCACCAGCAGCCCGTCCGTGCCATGGATGGTGATCCAGCGGTTGCGCGAATCCCAGATGCTGGCCCCCACCACGCCGCTCCCGCGCATGGAAGCGCCGGCAAGGTGAAAATGGAGGGCGTACTTGCCGAGCACGCCCTCTTTGCCAAGGTGTCGAAACTCCGCGTATGAGATCCCGCCCGCGCTGTCGAGGTGGTACATCGTGTGGCCGCGCACGCCGTCCGGGTCCGCCGATTCGATGACCACATTGCGCGAGAGGTCCGCGACTTCGCTGCGATAAGCCCCGTCGCCCTGATGCGCCAATTCCAGCGGTTTATCGAGAGTCAGTGTGGTATTTTCGACGTGTGTGACGAAGCGCTCCTCGGTGCCGACGGGCGCGGCATCCGGTACGCCTTTTCGGAATGTCCCGCCTGCCCCGGTCTCTTTGGAGGCGGTCACAAGGATATGGTCCCCGATCCGCCATCCCGTCACGGGCTCGGCAAGAAGGATGCGCGTGTCGCCGGGCTTGACGCTCGCGCCCAGTTTTACCCAGGTGCGGCGCATGGGCGCACCGTGTACATCCCAGCGTCCCCCACAGTCGATGATGGCGGGAAGAGTCTCTTTATCCGTTCCGGCAAAGTACACGAGCCGAACGGTGGCGGTAATGTTTGCCGGGATGGGATCGTTGGCCGTGCCTATCTCCAGGGCCGGGAGTGGCATGGAAGACTTTGCCCGGCTCATCGCCATATGAGCGTCACAGCGGAAACCATCCTCCGTCACCAGATCGCCGGCCTGAACCTTGATGAGCCCGACATCCAGGCGTGTCGACTTCTTATGGCTGAACGTCAGCGTCCCGCCGACTTGAATCATGCGGATAGCCCGGTCGGAGTTCACATCATAGGTTATGGTATGACCGGCGCGGATCTGAACGATGTCGCCGGCGGCAGGCAAACGCTTTTCCACCCAGGTATTCACGGTTGACCAGACCCCATTCCGCGCGGAATGTATCGTCACCTGCGCCGATGCGCCCTCCGCTTTTACGTGTGTAGTCAGGAGACCGAGGATTCCAAGGCACATGGCCATGCGCATCCGTCGCATTTTCCAACTCTTTTCTTTGTATCCCCCTCCAAATACCTGATGGATTGGGGGGAATAAGACACAGTATCTCGACCTACATGGGACTGCAGCCTGACATCTTGTCAGTCAGAGCGAATTTTTTTCGATCTGTTGCAAATTTTGTGGCGGAATCCGGATTTCTGTGCTACACTAGGTTTGTCTATTCGACGACATGAAGTTTTGATTGGACCTCTAGCTATGTAGCCCCTGTGACGGCCTTCGTTCCGCCCCTTCGTACTGCATTCTTCTGGCTCCTTCTCGCTTTCCTGGCGCTCGTACAGATGGTGA
>JBBRKX010000470.1:0-4976 GCA_038231675.1 Chthonomonadales bacterium
ATGCGTGTTCGCTCGTGTGCGGGAAGGACATCGAGGGCTCCGATGGGCATATCGGGATTGTCGAGCGCGCTTTTGAGAAGTGTCTGGTAGGATTGTGCGAGGCGGACGATGTCTTCGTTGCGATAGCGGCGCGCATCGTAGGCGAACTCGAGGGCCAGGCCAGTGGAATTGGTGCGGCACAGAAGGTTCAGTTCGAATGCAGTTGTGAAACAGCTTGCCATGTGAATCGAAAACGAGTCCGGCATCGCCGTTTCGATGCTTTCCACATATTCAAATCGATATGGGAGCATCGTGTCGGCGCCATGTATATCCAGGCCGAAGTATTCCTCCCAACCTGTGACATCGTGCACGGCGACACTTGTTTCACGCAACTGGAGCCCCAGCGGATTGGAGAGATCGGTACGCAGATGGACAGGAAGCGTCTTGGCTAGAATACCCAATGCGCTCTCAAGTTCAGGGTACGAACGTCCATCGCATCCATGGCCAAGGACTAAATGCGAAGCGCCTGTAGACCTGGATAGCAATACGGACCACAGCGTTTCCAGAAAATCGGATCTGGTGACGTTGGCTCCTTCCGCCATGCAATCGATCGAGGCAAGTAGAGAATTTTCGATGGAAAGTTGGACGCTTTCCGGAAGAAATAGGGACTCACCAGATGTTTTCAGAACAAATGGAAGCGGTGTCTCGACACGCTCCTGTTCGGCCTGTTTGGCCCAGAATTCCCGCCCTTCCACGGCCTGCGAGTCGTCGGATTCCAGCAGGTCGTTCTGCCACTCCGAATATTGTGTGTATTGGAGCGGCTCTTCGTCCGCTGTATCGGAAAGACAACCGGTGAAAGCTAAGCCGATTTCACCGGCAAAGTTATGAAGTGCGCGACGATCCATGCAGATGGCAGGCAACGTAAAGACGCAAAAGCGCCTATCCACACTCTCAGTCAGCAGCAAAGGCCGGATGACCGGACCCATATTCAAGTCGATTCCAACCTGGCGTTCGGATTCCAGCAGTCTGGTCACCACCTGTCCACGCTGGTCCGCGGGCAAATCCGTGAGATCGTGGTGTTTCCACTCCGGTTCGCGCGTATTATCTACTGCCTGAAGCGGCAATGTCATACCTGGCACACAATGAAAAGTCGTTCTTAGCGCCTCATGCCGTGCATAGACTTCGGCGAACGCAGCGCAAAACTTTTCCTCGTCAAAATTCCCTGCGATGCTCAGCGCTATTTGTGCGTTCGGCAGGCCTATGTGTTCGAATACTCTCCATGCGACGCGTTGTTGTGGTGACAGGCGGTAATATTCAGTGGACGCGCGGCCAGACTCTCCCAGTTGGGGAACCTGTTCCATATTCGGCATGTCGGTCTGCATTTTTCCCTCATTATCCGCATGTCGGTCTGCACTACTTTCTCAGAACCCCTGCGTTAGGCCGTTCTCGACGAGAGAACCTGACTCATATATAGGCAATCCACCCGGGACATGATGGCAGTGTCCGAGGCTGCAAATGGAACGAGATATTAGCCTCGAATTAAAAAAATGGTAAGTAAAGAGGCAGACTATCAAGGTCTTATTGCTTGATAGTCAGATGCGAATGAGGGGCCAAGCGTGCAAGATGTGAGTTACCGAAATATGGCTAACCAGATAAAGCGCGTATGAAGTTAAGAATTAAATGCATTGAGACCTGTAGGGCGTAGTCTTCCAATAGCCGGCAGGTCTCAAAATCCAGGGATCCTCTACACGGAGCTCTTTTTAGAAAATCCCGTGCGCAGACGAGCGCGGTTAGCCATTCGACGCTCATCTCGATCCTCTGCAGACCTTTTTGCAGCGATGTCCAGGAGTACGCCTCGAAGCTCCGCAAGGGTCATATCCGGTGTAGCCACCGCTGCTCGCATAATCGCCTCGAAGGCTGCGGCCATCCCCTGAACCGTGGCCGCGTCGAATAGATCGGTCCTGTAAAGCCAGGAGGTGGATAGGCCCGCAGGACCTTCCCGTAAGAAAAGCACGATGTCGTATTTCGATGCGGTGACGCCCGCATTTACGTTGGACATCTTTAAGTCTTCGCCGAAGTCAGCCTCTCCCGCCGGCGGCTGCATGACGAAGAGAACCTGAAACAGTGGGGTATGACTTGCCTGGCGGTCCGGCCGCAACAACTGGACGAGTTTATCGAAGGGAAGGTCTTGATGGGTGTAGGCATCCAGAGTCATCTCTCTCACCCGCTGGACAAGCTGACGAAAGGTCGGATTTCCAGAGACGTCCGTCCGCAGCACGAGATGGTTTATAAAGAAGCCGATGACATTTTCCAATGCCGCATCCATCCGTCCGGCCTCATCCGTTCCCACCACGATGTCTTGTTGACCCGTATAGCCGTACAACAACACATTGAATATCGCGAGCAAGACCATGAACAGGGATGCATGCTCCTGACGACAGAGCCCTTGCGTTCCCTGGCTGACTTCCGCCGGAATAATCAATCCTTCAAAGCTTCCCTGATAGGTTCGCGCGTCCGCCCGAGGTCGGTCGGTTGGCAATTCCAGGAGCGGTGGCGCTCCGGCCAGTTGGTTTTTCCAATAGGCGATCTGTCTTTCCAATTCTTCGCCCTGTAGCCAACCACGCTGCCAGGCCGCGTAATCCGCATACTGGACGGGCAGTTCCGGCAACGGCGACGGCCTTCCAGCGGAGAACGCGCTGTAGAGCGCCCCGAATTCGCGTTCCATCACGCTCATCGACCAGCCATCCGAGACGATATGATGCATCAACAACAGCAGCACATGGTCTTCGGCGCCCAGCCGCAGCAGCCCTACCCGGAAAAGTGGCCCTTTCTCCAAATCGAGAGAAATCTGGGCCTGCTCCTGAATCAAACGTCCGGCCTCTTGCTTGCGTTTCACCTCCGGCAACGCGCTTAAGTCCACGTATTCGAGTGAGACATCCGAAGCGGCGCTCACAACCTGGATAGGTTCGTTGTTCCGGACGACAAATGTCGTCCGAAGGGATTCGTGTCGACGAACCAACTCATTGAGGCACCGTTGTAGAACGTCCATATCGAGCGGCCCCGTGAGTCTCTGGACGCTCGGCATGTTGTAGACAGTGCTGCCTGGATCCAGTCGATCTATGAACCAGAGACGCTGCTGCGCGAAGGAGACCTCAAGAGCTTCTCCACGCGCCATAGGCGCCAGGGGCGGAACCCGCAAGCCCTTCGCGGACTGCCGCACACTCAGCAGTTCGGCTGCCAGGTCCGCGACGGTGGGGGCTTCGAAGAGCGCACGCAATGGCAGTTCGACCTCGAAAGTGGTGCGGATGCGCGAGATCACCTGCGTCGCAAGCAACGAATGACCGCCCAGATCGAAGAAGTTGGCGAACACACTCACACGCTCCACATCCAACACCTCGCACCAGATCGCAGCAATACCCGCCTCCAGCGCCGAACGAGGGAACACATAATCCTCGCTGCGATCGCCCGCATCAGGAGCTGGAAGCGCCCCCCGGTCCACCTTCCCATTCGACGTCAAAGGCAAGGATGCGAGCATCACGAAAGCCGAAGGAACCATGTACTCCGGAAGGCTCGAACGCAAATGGTCGCGCAACGAAGCCGACGCTACTTCCCTGCCCTCTTCGCTCACCACATACCCCACCAGGCGCTTCACGCCGGGGAGGTCCTCACGCGCCAACACCACTGCATCCAGCACATCCGCATGGCTCCGAAGAACGCTCTCGATCTCCCCTAACTCGATACGAAAACCACGCATCTTCACCTGGTTGTCCGCACGACCCACATACTCCACGTTCCCATCCACAAGCCAGCGACACACATCCCCCGTACGGTACAAACGAGACCCAACCATCCCGCTGAAAGGATCGGGAACGAAACGCGCAGCCGTCAGATCCGAACGGTCCAGGTACCCCCGCGCAACACTTGCTCCCCCGATGTAGAGCTCGCCAGCAACTCCCACAGGAACCGCCTGCATCCGAGCATCCAACACATACACCCGCGTGTTGCCGATCGGACGACCGATCGAAGGAGCAGACCCGCCGGCTCCCATCACCGCAGGCCCCGCCGTAGCAACCACCGTACACTCCGTCGGACCGTAATGGTTGAGAAGAGCGAAGCGTGCCCCCTCTCCTCCCACACGATGCAGGCGATCCCCCCCCGTAAGAAGCGCACGCAGCCCAAGCTTATTGCACTCCGCGTCGGCGAGCACCATCTCGGCAAGGGGGGTTGGCAGGAAGCTCACGCTTGCCTTCACTTCCGAAAGCCAGCCGATCAAGGCGGGAGCCAAGAGCAGCGTTTCCTGGGGAGCGATCACAAGGGCCGCTCCTACCGAAAGGGGCGGCCATATCTCCCATACCGAAGCGTCGAAGGCCGAGCGAGCGACCTGGGTACAGCGGTCCGCAGCCGTGAGCGCATACGTAGCGACATGCCAACCAACGAGGTTTAAGAGGTTGGCATGGCTTACCTGCACGCCCTTGGGCTTGCCGGTGGAGCCGGAAGTGTAGATGACATACGCGAGGTTGTCGGTCTTTACCCCACTCTGCGGGTTGAGTGCGCTTTCCCCCGCGAACGGGGCGGGCGCATCCACGCAGACGGTGGGGGCGGGGTGGTTTGGGATCTGCTCTTTGAGGGAGCGGTGAGTGAGCACCAGCGATGCTTTGCAGTCCTGGAGCATAAAGGCGATGCGCTCGGAGGGATAGCTGGGGTCGAGGGGGACATAGGCGGCTCCTGCTTTGAGCACCCCGAGGAGAGCGACGAGCATGTCTGGGGAACGCTCGAGGAAGACGGCGACACGGTCCTCAGGTGCTATGCCCTGTGCCTGGAGGAAGTGGGCGAGTTGGTTTGCTTGTGCGTTAAGTTGGGCATAGGTGAGGGACTGGCCTTCGCCTTCTACCGCGATGGCGTCGGGCGTGTGTCGGGCCTGTTCTTCGACGCGGGTATGGATGCAGGCTTCGGTTGCAACGTGGGTGTCGGTGTCGTTCCAATCGACGAGGATCTGC
>JBBRKX010000471.1:0-4969 GCA_038231675.1 Chthonomonadales bacterium
ATGTAGAACCAGAGCACCGTGCCGATGTAGAACATGGCGCCCGCCAGACCGACCGTCAGGCCGCCCTGAGCCGGGTTGAACACCTGTACCCCCATGATCAAAAGCAGCGCAAAGATCAGCTTCGAAATAGGCGTCGAGATCGGCAGCTTCCCACTGATCGCGGCCTGTACAAACGACAGGATGACAAGAATCGGGCAGATCAGGAGGAAGGGGTCGAGCTTCTCCCATCCCAGCAAAGGAATCATCCATCTGCGGATCCCGCCCAGAAAAGCAAGGTAGACAAACGCGGATAGGGGACCGGTGTCGCGGGAGCGATTCAGGAAAAGGAATCCGAATACGATCGTCGTCAACAGCAGACGCCTCCCCAACTCGGTCGGCAGGGCAAACGGCATCGCGACGATGATCAGAAGCATCGGTATAAGCGGGCCAAGAAATGCGGCGAACCAGCGGCGCGTGCCGGTGGGAAGCGCCGTTACATACGTCGGCCCACCCGAAATTCCGGTGATTTGGTCATTAGACATAAGACATACCTGACGGATTTTTTTCCTTTGCCTCTCCGTGCATTTGTGCGCTGAGAAGCGGTTCGACGAGATCGGCCAATACGCCCGCGATCCGTTGATGACCCATGACGTTGGGATGAAAGTGATCGGCGAAAAAGTCGTCCCACCGGTCGAGCAGACTAGTGACATCGCAAAAGTGGACTCGTTCCCCGGAGCGAGGATCGGTAACGATGTTCTGAACCGTGCCCATATATTGATCGAGGGCCGCGCCGCAGCCTGGAAAGTACCGGTCATCGATTCCACAGTGACTCAGAAGTACGATGTGGGCGGCCGTGTTCTCGCGGAGGGCGTGGACTGCCTGGCGCAACTGCGTTCCAAACGGATCGCGTGGCGTCCATTGTTCTCCGCCAAAGCAGCGCACAAGCGCCACTTTAAGCCGCCACCGGAAAGCCGAGAGGATCTTCTGTCCCAGGCGTTTGCCCGGCCGATTCGAAAAGTAGGGGCGTGGATCCAGCTTGCCTTTGCCTCGCCAGGCCATGGGCACCCATTTAAGCGCCTTTTGCGATGGCCGGATCAGGGCCTCCGTCACTCCATGGGCAATGACGATGACATCCGGGGCGGCGTTCGCGGCGTCCGATAAGAGCTTCAGCGAATCCGATATTTGAAACGCCGTATAGGACAGATTTTTCAAAGCGACATCGGCCTTGCAGGAGCGCTGCAAACGCGCACATAGCACCTCTCCGTATGCCTGTCCCTGTACGCCCAATCCATGCGCAATGGAGTCGCCCATCACAACGACGGTGAGGTTAGATTTCATGATTGACTCCGCCTGCCGTGGATACCGGGATCCTTCTCCGCCATCCCTCGCAGCAGCCGCGCCGCGATCTTGTCCCACGCAAACTCGGCCTCGTACAGCTTTTGCGCCTGCATTCCCAGACATGCGCGCAGTTCCACGTTCCGCTGAAGTTCCGACGCATGCGCGGCGAATCCGTCGATATCTCCCACCGCGGCAAGAAGCAAAGCCTGCCCATGCTGCCCACGGAGGATCCTATCTGTCGCAGAGCCGTCTGTGCCGATGACAGGCAGACCATGCTGAAGAGCGGCCATCATGGACCCCCGACGCGTGGATACCCCATCGATAAACGGCGACAGAAAGATATCGACCGCCGCAAGGCGGCGCGAAACTTCGTCCGGCGGCAGCGGGCCATCGGTGATCAAGGG
Source organism: Chthonomonadales bacterium (assembly GCA_038231675.1). Classification (GTDB taxonomy): domain Bacteria; phylum Armatimonadota; class Chthonomonadetes; order Chthonomonadales; family Chthonomonadaceae; genus JBBRKX01. The sequence goes on from JBBRKX010000471.1 coordinate 1,722, forward strand.
AATGTTGTCGATGGCTTCGCGTACGACCTTACCGTGGGGTCCGATGTACAGCAGCAAAGCGTCTTTATTTTCCTGCAGCACGGAGAGGACCGCCCTCTTTATCTCTTCCAGGAGGCGTGTTCCCCCAAACGTCCCGAACACTCCCAGGACGGTCGTCGTTTCGGAGATCCCGAGCCTGGCTCTTGCGCTTTCGCGCGGCATCGGCATCCGCGGAATATTGGATCCGACGGGCAAATGAAATACCGGCTTGCCTGGAAACCAACGCTGGAATCGACGGGCCCAGGGATCGATGGAAAAAAAGAGGACATCGGCGCTTCGCCCGAGCGACCAGAGCTGCCAGCGCTGCCAGAGCGTCATGACGGCGAACTTCCAACTTGTCAGCGGCACAAACGGCTCGTGCGCCATTAAAGCGAACCGTATGCCCGGCTGCCGCCGCTTCATCCTTGCGATAGCCAATGGCAATTGCAGGTTCAGCCCCTGACGACCATAGCTGAAAGGATTGTACTGAAGCAGGACCCAGTCCGGTCGCTCCGCTTCGATCCGGCGCAGCATCCCGGCGACGGAGCCTCGGTCCTCGAGCGAGAAACCTTCCGTGACGGGGATATCCGACGGGATCATGGGCTCCCTCCCCGTTCGTATCCAGATTTTCAGATCGGTTGTTTGCTTCAGCTCTGCGGCCAGACAGGCGGTGTAATCGCCGATGCCGTCCAGTCGCGGAGGCAGAGCCGGAGCAATGATATGCAGCTTCATGCCGGACGGAGAATAGGGGAGTGTATCGGTAACCAATTATCCCACCGCCAATCTGGAGGCATCGTTCCGTTCGTTCTTGCGCAAGCGATGTGTATGGCAGCAGAAATAGACATCGCTGGTCATGCGGGCGACCATCTCCCAATTATAGTCGTGAGAACGGAGGCGCGCCCACGCTCTCGCTTGCTTCAGTTCCGCGCGGCTGGAAAGCAGCGTGATGATCTTGCTGCTCATCGATCGCGTGTCTCCCGGCGGCACCAGCAGATCCGGCGGCAGCATCATCGGCGCGCCCGGCGCGTTGTACGCCACCACGGGGAGCGAGGCGGCGAGCATCTCCAGCACGCCGAAGGGAAAGCCCTCGAAGTAGGAAGGAAAGATGCCCACGGAACACGAAGCGAGCAGCCCTGGAAGTTCCTCGGCGGCGTACCGAGGCAGAATTTCCAGGCGTCCGAGGACGTTGCGCGGAAAATGCGCCTCGACCTCTTCTTTGGTCTGGAACATGCCGCTGGTGCCCAGCAGGCGGAAACGCGCATTGGGAATGGATTTCAATACCCGCGCCACGATTTTCGGTATGTCGTTCGCTCCCTTCCGATAATCGAACGTCCCGACAAATCCGATGACGGGATTCTCCGGCGGCTCGACCGGGATTGTGTCGAACATTGCGCGGCGCCCCCGGCCTATTCCAAAGGGAAGAACCACGATTTTTTCCGGACGTATTCCGCAATGCCTCAGGATCGCCTCGTCGTCATTATTGGTCACGTTGATCAGATCGGCTGCAGCAATCGTTCGTTTGGCGTTTTCAATTCTGGCGTGGCGCTCCCCGTCCCGCTCTTTCCTTCGGACGATCGCACCCACGCGGGCCCTCAGACTTTTGCCTGACGGCACGGAGATACGTTCCAGATGCAGCATCAACAGAACGGATCGCGCCACGAAAAGCGGGTGATCGCTGAACTCTTGCCGCGGGTACGGCAGATACTCATGGTCGTAATCGATCACGTCGTATGCGTCGGCATGGCGGTGCAGATGCTCCCTCAGCCGCTCCGGATAATGCGCGCGTGCTTTTTTAAAATCTTCGCCCGCCGGGGAAAAGTCCGACGGCGACACAATATCGCACTTCCAATCGAGTCGCTCGAGCTCTTCGGCCAACTCCACAAGCGGCTTGGAGCCGCCCAGTTCCCGTTTAACATGGGTCTGGCTGCAAAACAGGATCTTCATAATCTCTTCCCTCCGTGACGCCGGAGCTTACCGCTCTCTGAAAAGCAGAGTTGCGGCAGCCGCCTGCGGAAACGAGTTCCTTATTGAGAAGCTCTCTCAGTCGCGCGACCCCGAATTCAGGAATTTGCTTCCCGAATTGACGCTGATTTCATAGGGTCATGCGGGACCACGGTGACCGGCATGGAGGAAAGTTCTTGGACGGCGGTGTGCGTGCGGACGACGGCGTCACGCGAAGATTTCAGTTTCAGAAAAGGCTGCTCGATATATTTCCAGCTGAGCGTGGCCAATCCGGCGCTGAGGCCAAGGGCGGCGAGGGAAAGGGTGAGCGGATCCAGAACAGGCTGGTAATACGCCACCAGCAGCTGCTGGACCGGAAAAGCGTACAGATAGATCCCGTACGAAATGTCTCCCCGTTTGGCGATGGAGTAGAGACGGATCGACCTCGAAAACGCCGTGAAGAAGAGAGCATACCCGACAAGGATCGGAGCCACCAACGGCAAAAAATGAAACCGTTCCGACACATATATCCCTGCGAGAGCGAGGCAGGCGATCACGCGCGAGTGTGGAATGCGGTCGCGATACAGATAGAAAAGCATTCCTACCAGAAAGAAACAGATCAGATTGAACGAATCGAAGGTGGCTCCGGCCTGGCCTGCCCACCACATCCTCGTTCGTATCATAAAAAGGACGACGGTGATGCCCATGACAAGCCGCGATCTCTTGAGGCAGCCGATAAGCCCCATGATCGCGACCAGGATATAGCAAAGTATCTCATACCGTATCGTCCACAAGGAGCCGTTCACCCTGTTTGCAAGGGGATTGTTTGCAAAGACGCCTGGCAGCCGATCATACACGTGCAGATTCGGGTGCAGCATAAAGGCAAGATATGCGTAGGTTCTCGGGTTCCTGAAATAGGTGTGCACATTATCCGTGGCGATGGGACCAATGACGAAAGCCGTAAAAACAAGCACCACTGCCAGTGCAGGAAGGATGCGAAGAGCCCGCTTTCGCAGATAGTCGACCGGGCTTTTACTGCGCAGCCAACTCTGCGTGACGAGGAAACCGCTCATCAGGAAAAAGCTGCAGACAGCCAGGCCTCCAAGCCCCTGTTGTCCGTTCGTCAGACGAACCAATGGGTCGTGCCCGTCGATGCTTCCGTTGTACAGAAACGCGTACGAATGCGCAAAGATCACCACACAGGCCATTAGTAGGCGGAGAAAGTCGAAGTTGTTTTCGCGCCCGGCGCTTAATTGGCCCCATGTTCGTGTCAGCATAATTCTTGTTCC
>JBBRKX010000472.1:0-4959 GCA_038231675.1 Chthonomonadales bacterium
ACCATATTCATCGATGTTATTGAAGAACCCGCCCAGTGCATAATATTCGCGCTGCGTGATCGGATCGAACTTATGGTCGTGACAGCGCGCACACTCCGTGGTCAGGCCGAGGAACGCCGAACCGAATGTTTTGACCCGATCCGCAACCCCCTCGATACGCCACTCCTCCGGCACGCTCCCGCCTTCGTTCGTCATACGATGCAATCGGTTGAACGCGGTGGCGAGGCGCTGGTCCCGCGTGGCATTCGGAAGGAGGTCGCCTGCAAGCTGATACGTGATGAACCGATCGTAGGACAGATTCTCATTGAACGCTTTGACCACCCAATCGCGATACGGCCACGTCGGGGAAAGCTGGTCGCTCTGGTAGCCGTAACTGTCGGCATACCGCGCCACGTCGAGCCATGGAAGCGCCATGCGCTCCCCGTAATGCGGACTGGCCAGCAAGCGGTCCACGATATGCTCATACGAAGTAGGAGATCGGTCCGCCAAAAATGCGTCTACCTCGCCGGGAGTGGGAGGCACATTGATCAAGTCGAGGGTCACACGGCGCAGCCAGCCGGCTTTGCCTGCATCCGGGGACGGCTTGATCCCTTCCTTTTCCAGGCGGGCCCGTACAAACCGATCGATCTCATTGCGCGGCCAGGCCGAGTCTTTCACTTGCGGAAGGAGTACATGCGCCGGCAACGGAACGAATGCCCAGTGCGGCTCATATTTCGCGCCTTGCCGCACCCATTGAAGGAGCACTTGCTTCTGGGCTGCGGACAGCCGCTTGTGCGAAAACGCCGGGGGCATGATAGGACCGTTCGGCTTCGCGAAAACTCTGACAATCAGGGCGCTTTGCTCGGGCTTGCCCGGAACCAATATCTTGCGTGCAAGACCCGGCTGCCACATATCCAGGCGCAGCCCGGCCAACCGCTTGTTATGGTCCGGCCCATGGCATGAAAAGCAGTTTTCGCTGAGAATGGGCCGGACATCCCGGTTATATTGGATGGATGGAGCGTGTTTTTGGAGCGGCTGCGCGGCCTGGCTGACGGCCTGCTGCGACACAAAGCACAGCGCCATCGCAATGGGAACCAGGATATTAAGAAGCGACTTCCCCTGTACGAGACGAAGCGGGCCCCCACTGATTGTCGATCCGTCGTTTTCGATGTCCATATTTTGGATATTCCACACGGCAAATTTGCAAATGCGCGCTTTCCTTGGTTTCCAGTGAGAGTTCCTCCAGGCCGGAAGGTTACGATTCATCCGGCTGATACTGTCGAAATCCACGGACCATCAGTCCACGCTGCTGGCTCTTGCGCGCTTCCGACGCACGCTTCTCCGCTTCGGCGCGGCCTTCGACCGTCGCCGCGCCAATCGTCACGTAATCGTCCGGGCGACGGTACCGATGGATAAACACCGGGCGTGGTTTATCCGAATGGTTTTCCTGCGAGCCGTGTATCGTTCTGTAGTGAAAGAAGATCGCATCGCCCGGATTTCCCGTAATGGGAAGCGCGACTTCCCAGGGCCAGGCGTCTTCATCAAGGCCGAGGTGCGAAAACGTATCCACATGATTCAGCGTGCCAAACGTGTGCGAGCCGGGCACGACATACAGTGCCCCATTCCGCAAGTTCGTCTCCACGACATAGTTCAGGATCGCAACCGGACCTTCAAATCGATGCTCGAAATAAGCGGAATCCTGGTGCAGTTTCTTAGGATGGCCTCCGACCGGTTCCTTATAAAGGCTCTGACCTTCCGTGAACAACTCGACGTTCGGCCCGAGGATGGATGCGACAAGATCCACCGTGCGTGTATCCAGAGCGGACATCAGGAAGGCGGCGCTGGTGCGATACGTGATCGGCAGGCACATGATCTGTTTGTCACGTGGAAACCCGGCGGGCGCAGGCAGGAAAATAGCGCCATCGGGAGTGTGCCATCCGTTCATTTCCCCTTTGGTTGCCTGTGGCAATAGGGAAACAGATTGCTGAAACGTGGTTTCAATATCGCGGCTAATGGCTCCGATATACGCTTTACTGAGACCCCGCACCACGAGGCAGCCATGCCGCGCGTAGGCGGCCGCCGCCATTCCAATGTCCAGGTTGTCAGCCTGAAACTCAATATCTTGCAAGGTCACGTTCGGCAGGTCCGTCGCGGAAGTCATAGGAGAGCGTCCTTTTAAAAGATAAGCTGAGCATCTGTTCAAATAGGAGTGCAACAGCGTCATAGTACGCCACGCACACATTGATACCCTTGTTGCCCCCTTGCAGGTGGACATCACATGCATAACGGCTGGATTTCCGGACACGTACGTGCAAGTCATGCTATAATTGAGGCAGACCGAACCGGAGGCAAGACCTATGGGACAGCCGCAAATAATAGAAGGAACATCCGAAGAAATTGCCGCATTGCTGAAAACCGGCGCTTTTGCTGGACGAAGCCTCAAGTTGATTGTTGCCCCGGAAGAGGAAGACCTTGGTGAGGGTCTCCCCGCCCCGCCCAACGCAATACGTGATCGCCCGCAACTTGACATGCTTCTTCTTGAAGGGCTTGCTTCTCCACAAGAAGCCGTACCAGACCAGGAATGGACTGACTTGCGTCAAGAAGTGCGTGATCGCTTAATGCAAAGAAACCAATAGGCGTGGCGCCGCAAATATATCGCTCTCACCAGGCCCGCGCGGACGTTCTCAACTATGCTTACGATATCGCCGACAAGGTGAGCCTTGACGCTTCCGATCGCTTTCTCGAAGCAACAGAGGCGGCCTACAAGCAACTGGCGCACATGCCGCGCATGGGTGTTTTGCGCGATTACGGAAACCCAGACTATACAGGCATGCGCATGCGGCCAATTTCTCGCTTCAACAAATATCTGATCTTCTATCGGGTAAGCGACGATAAAATCGAGATTCTCCGCGTCTTGTTCGCGGCGCGGAACATTCCTGAGATATTTGCGGCGACAGAAGACGAATAGACGTCTTCTGTAAGCTGCCATGGAGACAGTCGATTGGATTATACATTGTGGCTACGCGCTCCAATAAACGACTATTTTCGGAGCGGGTCCATGATGCCGTTCACCCAGTCGATGTGCGAAAATAAATCGCAGCCGAGTTCAGGCTTCCGCGCTTCGGGCAGGTTCTCCTCGAAGTGCAGGAAGATGGGATAGAAGCCGCCCCCCGAGTTGCCCACCGAAGCCACGACCTTCGCGTTGAGAATGCCCTGTATCTGAGTTTTGCAGTCGCGCAGATGCATGGCGGTCCGTGTATCCTTTGTTTTCGCCAGGGCGACAGTCAATTTACCGACCAGCGACTGTAAAGCGCCCTCTACAATGGGTCGCAGCTCGCTGTCCGACGCGGACGGGCCCAACAAACGCGGCTCCAGCGTTTTCAAGTACGCACGCTGCAGATTTCTTCGGTAAAGATCGATTTTCGGCATGGGCGTGCTCAATTCGCTCCAGATACCGGCCTGCAGATCCGACACCAGTTGCGATGCGGTATATGCCGGGCCGGCCCCAAGCGCCTCGCTGTCCATCATGCGGTGTATACGCGTCTCGTTCAGCAGACCGTTCAGCAGAAAGACCTGCCCGTTGAGAACCCGATCCGTCACACCGGCATATTCGATGCGATTCAGAATGGACGGAACCAGCAGCGTCTTCGGGGTGGAAAAACCGTTCGCCAGGAGAAACTGCACGGCATCCGACTGCTTTTGCCGGGGAACCGGCCGAAACACCTCGCCTCCACGCCCGACGTGGTAGCGGGTCTCGACCACACCTCCTACCAGCTTCGCCACATGGAACAGTTCCCGTTGTCTCTGCCCGAGGAGTTGATAGTACATCTCCTGGAGCAGGTCGTAGTTCTCTCCAAATTTCGCGGTGGCCGGTTCCAGAAGGTTGACAATGCGGTCGATATTCTTCAAGCCATAGGTCGACGCTTGAATCGGGTCGGAGCCAAGGTCCTCGGTTTGGACGGTGGGATCGACGCTCGCGATGGAGTCTTCCCCTCCAAAACGCAGCATGGGATCCGACGCCTGACGCCCGGCAATGGAGTCGAGTTGGGACTTTTCCGCATCGGGCGTGACGGCCCCGGGAACGGGTTGATATCCCCACTCGATGGCGAAGCGGTCGTAGGGGCCCAGCATCGGTATCAGACGCGCTCCATCTCCCGGCTGCGCCACATAGTTGAAGCGTCCATAATCCATGATGGAGGCTTCGTCGCCATATTTCTCCGTGAAGGCCTTGTCCCGTAACTGGGCGACCGTATAGGAAGAGCTGGCTTTATGGTTATGGCGTAGTCCAAGCGTATGGCCTACCTCATGCGCGACCACGAAGCGCACGAGTTGCCCCATCAGCGGCTCGGGAAGCGGAAGAGAGCGCGCCTTATCATCGAGGCAGGCGCACTGCACGAAGTACCATTGTTCGGCGAGTTTCAAGACGTCATGCCAGATGATGACGTGGGCCGAAAGAATCTCGCCGCTGCGTGGGTCGTGGACATGCGGTCCCATGGCGTTTTCTACGGGCTGCGCCGCCCATCGGATTACGGAATACCGCGCATCTTCCGGGTCCCAGTTGGGGTCTTCCTTTTCGGTGGGAGCGTCCTTCGCGACGATCGCGTTGGAGAACCCCGCCTGTTCGAACGCAGGCTTCCAATCCTCGATCGCGAGTTTGATGTATGGGCGCCACTGTTCCGGCACCTCACGGCTGACATAGTACACGATGGGCTTGACGGGATCCGATATCTTCGCGGTCGGGTCTTTCTTTACCAGTCGATACCGTGCCACATACTCCCGCGCTTTCACACGATTTTCGTTTGTGCCGTAGTCCGAGAAGCCTTCGGTAAAGTAGCCGACTCGGGAGTCGAAATAACGCCCCATCATCGGCTTTTCGGGGAGCAGCACCATGCTATGATGAACGATCGTGGTGACCGGTCCGCCTCCCCGATTGAAGGTTACCACCGCGCGGGCCTCGATATTCGTGGGGAACGTCTTGAT
>JBBRKX010000473.1:0-4958 GCA_038231675.1 Chthonomonadales bacterium
ACGCCGTGGTGGCCCGCGCCGCCGAACGTAGGATGCTGCGGACGGAAAACAAGCGTCTCCTATCGGAATTGGAGAGCCGGATCCAGGAGTTGGAGACGGCCAAGCAGCTTCTGTCCACACAGGCGGAATCGGATGGCCTCACGGGGCTGCTCAATCACCGGGCGATTCACTCCCGCCTTCAGTGCCTGCTCGATTCGGATCCGCAGGCGCGCATCGCCGTGATAGCGCTCGATATGGACGACTTCAAGAGGCTGAACGATACCTACGGCCATCCTGTCGGGGACCAGGCTCTTCAGTATATCGCGACAACGCTACGGATAACACTTGGACCGGAGGCTCTCATCGGCCGTTGCGGAGGCGATGAATTTATGGCGTTGCTCCCCGGCCATGAGAATGAGGCTGCGCGCGACGCAGCCGATCGTACCCGACAGTATATGGACATCGAGCCCTTCCGAAATCCGGATGGGGTCGCGCTTCCCCTTCGCCTTTGCTTTGGCATCGCCGATACGCAGGGAGCGGGAAGTTCCGCAATGAACCTCGTCGCGGCGGCGGATGCCGCCCTGTATGCCGGAAAACGCCAGGGCGGAGACGCGATCACCGTCCATCGGACGGAGAAGGCCCACTCTCCCGGAGATCCGGACCGCTCCTCCTTCGACGCTCTGGATGGGTTGGTCACCGCGATCGATCATAAAGACCGGTACACGCGCGAACACTCCGAACACATGACGGGTTTCGCCCTGCAACTCGCGGAAGCGCTCGGCTGTTCCGAGGACACCTATAATATCGTACGTGTCGCGGGGCTCCTTCACGACGTGGGCAAAATCGGGGTGCCGGATTCGATCCTTCGCAAGCCGGGCAAGCTGACACCGGAAGAGTACGAGATCATGAAAGGTCATGTTACGATTTCCGCCCTCATCATCCATGGCATTCCTCGCCTCTCGGACGTTCTGGACGCGGTCGCGCATCACCACGAACGATGGGATGGCAAGGGCTATCCCAACGGTATTTCCGGCGATCATATACCGTTCCTGGGTCGCATCATGGCGATCGCGGACGCATTCTCCGCGATGACGCTTCACCGGCCTTATCGTTCCGCCATGTCGCTTGAAAATGCCCTTGTGGAGATCGAGCGGGGCGCGGGCAGCCAGTTCGATCCCACGCTTGCCAAGATCTTCATTGAAACGGTGCGGCTGAAGGAAGGGCTTCTCCAGCCCACGCTTGCTCAAGCCGCCTGAACGTCCACACCTGTTTTGCGGGAGACCCATACTATCCTATGCGTCAGGGTCTCCTGTCCGCTCCACAAAGCGCTTCCGCTTGCCCGTTTCCGATTCCAACCCCAAGTTTCTTTGTCCGAAATAGGTCCTCCCGGTATCCGACACCTGTCCATAAGAACAGGCAGGCTCCCTGCTCCTTTGGCCGGTGCGCCCGCATGGCGCGAGGGTGTATCCTGAGAACAGTTCGCTGCAGGATGCATGGGAACAGGGATGCATGGGAACAGGATGCTTTGGAAACGGAGCGCACCGCTCTGAAGGAGATGGAATATGGCACAGGAAACACGACTCGCGCCGTCGTTAGAGCATTTGTCGGCCGAATTGGCCCAGGTCGTCGAGCGTGCGACGGCCTTCGTCGTCCGCGTCGATGACGGGAGCCGGCTGACTGCGACAGGGATCGTATGGTCGCAGGATGGAATTGTGGTGACGACGTCCCATGGCGTGGAAAGGGATGAAGAGATTGCCGTCGAGCGGGCGGATGGATCGGTACTTCCCGCAACGCTTCTTGGTCGGGACGGCGATAGCGATATTGCCATCCTGAAAGTCGAAGCCACGGATCTGACGCCCGCGCCTCGAACCTCCGATGACGAGGCACGGGTGGGAAATCTGGTGCTGGCGCTCGGCCGACCAGGTCGCGCAGGGCTTCGCGCCACACTCGGCATCATAAGCGCATGCCGCGAAACACAGTCGCAAGGACGCGCGGAATACATTCTCGAAACGGATGCCGATCTCTATCCCGGCTTCTCGGGGGGTCCTCTCATCGGAATGAATGGATCCGTGGTGGGGGTTCTGAACCTGATGTTCGGTCGTGGCAGAGGCGTTGCGCTCGGCGCGCCATTCGTAAATAACGTGGTCACGGCGCTGCTGGAGCACGGTCAGGTACGCAGAGGCTACCTGGGTGTGCGTATGCAGCAGGTCAGCCTTCCCGAAACGACGCGACAGAGTCAGGGGATCGAACAAGCCAGAGCCGTGCTCCTGATCCAGGTGGAGGCCGGGAGCCCGGCGGAACAGGCGGGGCTGCTGCTCGGCGATACCGTTCTCGGTGTTAACGGGCAACCGATCGAGGACGTGGACGGCCTCCGAAGGCATCTCCGAACGGTCGGAGCGGGGGAAACCGTCACGCTCGACCTCGTTCGGGGGGGAACACGCACGGTTGCTTCCGTCACCCTTGGCGTCGAACCGTCCGAATAGTGGCGATCCCATTCAGGAGCGTAAGTTGAACCGTATACTGATTGTCGCGCCCTATGCCTCGGTACGCGCCGGTCTTCACGCAATGCTTTCCGAAGCGGACGACCATCATATCGTAACGTGCGTGAGCGGAGAGGAGGAGATGCAAAGTCTCCTCCTCTCCGCGCGGCCCGACGTGGTGGTGTTCGACGGCAGTTCAGAAGAAATGCTGCGTGTCGCTTTCACGCTCGCCGTCGCCGCTATCCCCTTGATCACTCTCACGGAAGATCGCGAGGACGCGCGCCTGCTGGCCACCGTCGGGCTCAGAGCATGGTCATGGCTTCGGAAAGAGGCGGACGGGGCGGAAATTTCCGCAGCGATTTCCGCGACCGCCGCAGGTCTGATCGCGCTCGACTCCTCGCTTTCCGAGTGGTTGGCTCCGTCGGAAATGCTGCGTCAAGAAACGACACCCTATCCAATCCTTCCGGGCGAGGCCCTGACGGCGCGCGAACGCGAGGTGCTGCAGCTGCTGGCGCAGGGGCTTCCGAACAAGATCATCGCCGTGAGACTGCACATCAGCCTTTACACGGCAAAATTCCATGTCGCCTCGATCCTTGCGAAACTTGGCGCCGCCAGCCGAACGGAGGCAGTCACTCTGGGAGCAAGACGTGGCTACGTGACGCTATAACGCGTTCCGCGCCATGGATAGCAGGAATCAAGACGGCAGTTGCCGTAACATGGGCAAGGTCAGGCGCGTTCCATCCGCGCTTCACGAAGAATCGATGGAACGAACCAGACGGAGGATCGCGTGCTTCTCGCAATCGACGTAGGCAATACGAATATCGTTCTCGCGGTATATTCCGGCAGGGGATCTTCCGCCCAACTCATCGGCGACTGGCGTATCCGGACAGATCGCGAACGCACCGTGGACGAACATGGCGTTCTCATCAAAGAGCTGCTGGCGCATCGTGGAATCGCCCTGCAGAATATAGAACATGTCGCCATTGCCACGGTCGTGCCGACGATGAGCGAAACGCTTGCCGCGCTCGCCAGGCAGTATCTTCGGACAGAGCCTTTTCTCGTGAGCCCCACGACGGACACGGGCATCCGGATACTCTATCACCCCGCATCCGACGTGGGCGCGGATCGCATATGCAATGCGGTGGGCGCTTTCGCACGCTATGGCGGGCCGGCGGTGGTGGTGGACTTCGGCACGGCGACGACATTAGACGCAATTGCCGAAAATGGCGACTACCTTGGCGGCGCGATCTTACCCGGCATCGGCATCTCTATGGACGCTCTATTCCGGCATGCCGCCCGGCTGTATCGAGTTGAGATGACCGCGCCGCCGCAAGCCATCGGCACCAACACCGTTCACGCGATGCAGAGCGGACTGGTGTTCGGGTTCGCCGGCCAGACGGATGCGATGGTCGACAGGTTCCGCCAGGAGCTAGGCGAAAACACACGCGTGATCGCCACGGGCGGCCTCGCCGAACTGATCCAACATGAGAGCAGGACCATCCAGGTAGTCGATCAAATGGTGACGCTGGACGGTCTCCGTCTCCTCTTCGAGCGCAACAACACGCGGGTTGCACCGGAGTTCGCCGTCGCTTCGGCGGGCTGAGACACGGTTCACGCCTTCCGGTCTTTCTGTTTTAGCTCACAGGGTTTCCTGAAAGGTTTGCACCGCATGCACAGTCTGTTCGGTCCATGTAGGCCCATCGCCGCGTGGACCTTCCGGCGTCCAGAGCAGCCTGTCCATCCGCATCGTCCGCTCTTTCATCCCGAGCCCCCAGGCATGATAGACGATGTACTCGGTCTGGTGATCCGGACCGGTGATAATCGAGTTGTGCCCGGGACCGATGACCTTGTCCGGCGCCGTCTTCAGCACACGGGCGCCCAGTTCTCCTCCCGAGCCCACATAGGGCCCCATGACCTCGTCCGCCACGGCATAATCGACCCCATACGTGCCGTTCTCCCAACGCCCGCCGCTATAGAAGCAGTAGTAACGGCCGCCATGCTTACGGACGCACGCTCCTTCCAGGGTGTGCCAGTCGTACATTCCGCCATACATCGGTCGGTCGGCCTGAAAACGCTGCCAATCGTATTGCGCCCGCAACACCGTCTTTGCATCGCCCGCCAAGGTTGTCATATCGGTCATACGATCCACCATGAGCGCGGTCCCCACCCTTGATCCTCCGTCCGTGTCCAGAAAGTCTCGCGCGTAGAACAGATACCATTGCCCATCTTCGTCCTGAAAGGGATGCGGGTCGATGACGAATGGAAACACCCGTGGGTTGACGAGCGCTTTCCCGGTATCCGTATACGGACCCATCGGATGCGCGCTGGTGGCGACGCGCAGCTGATGTCCGACATCCTGCCGGCCGACGGAATAGTAGAGGTAGAAGACGCCGTCGTGATATGCGACTTCGGGCGCCCAGAAGGTATTGCCCAGTTCCGGGTCAGGGGGAGTCAGCGCGCCGCCGAGGGCATGCCAGGTCACAAAATCGTGGGAGCGCA
>JBBRKX010000474.1:0-4957 GCA_038231675.1 Chthonomonadales bacterium
ATGCGTATCCTGGAGGCTGATTTGCCTCGCTGATGCGGGCTTCGCGCCGTTTCAGGGCATGAATTGGGCACGATACCCGTAGAAAATCTTTTCTCCGACAAGCTGCTAGGGAGGCGTAAAGCCAATAGGCGAGCGATCCCTTCCAGGTACTATGGCCTCGGCTGACTTCAGAAGGCGCAGCCAACTCTCACGAATTGGGGTGTCAGCCATAACCGACTTGCTCTGAGATCTCCCCGGATAAGCACGCGTTCTGTCGCGGCGCACCTGCTCGATTTACGCATGGCCGGACTTGGGAACCACGGGTTTCACTGTGTGATGCCAGCTCACCCTCCGCCGAACGCCTTATATCGAGTTTCTGTTCGTCAGGTCGTCGCTGTGGCTAAGGCTTCCTTCAGACCCCTCCTCATGGAGACGCCCTTACCTTCGCTTAGCGGTAGGGGTTCCCTCCCCCGCAGAGGACTTCCACCTCCGAGAACGGGCACATGCCCGGCGTACCAGAAAAAAGGGATCCCTTCGAATGAAGGGATCCCGCTTCAGAAACTATTCAACTCTAACCTCATGCGAAGTGGCTGTACAGATCGAAGCCATCTCGGGCGGCAACCTTCGGACTCAAGCCGCCGATGTTCTCTTCGAACTGGTTCATGTTTCCAAGAGCGGAAACGCAGGTCTGGAAGATCGACTTGCCGTCTGGGCGCTTCTCCGTCATGACCGTGCGAATAAGAGCACGCCCAATCTGGCCTTCGGCCTTCATTGCCTTCTGCTGAGCGGGATCGCCCTGCATTTTACCACGCCCGTGTTGGTTGATTTTCATAGCTGTCATGGCGATGCCGGCCTTACTGGCCTTCGCGAAAATATCTTTGACATCTTGCGGGTAACCGTAACTGTACCACACCTGCATGAAGTCGATGATTCCAGAATCTATGCACGCCTGGGTCATCACGGCATACTTTTCTCTTATCTCTTCTTCCGTACCGGCATAGGGATGCTGGGAGACGCCGAAGTACTTGACTTTGCCCTCCTGCTTCAGCTTGAGAAAAGCCTTATACGAGGTATTATTCGTCGCCATGACTTTTTCCGGCGAATGCCATCCGTAGTGAGCGCGATATACGTCGTAGTATTTCAGGCCATTCTTCTCCAGAGAGGTGACGACCTGACCGTAGGCCTGGTCATAGTTATCTGGGTTCTGTCCCGGACTGGTGTTATCGACCGTGATGTCCGTGTAATATGATTCGCGGGGAATGTTCTTGAACTCGTCCGGCATCGACTTCCAGTAGCCGGCCTTGTGCACAAAGTTCACGCCCATGGCCAATGCGGGCGCATAGAGATCGCGATTCCAGTCGACAGACATAGAGATCGGGGTAATCTTCATATTCCCCGTCCGCTTGCCAAGGTTCACTTTGGGAAGTTTGCCCATGGTGTCCGCAATGGCTTCCGCCGCCTCGGCCCGCTGTGAGCGGGTCATGGCCAGCCCGCTAAGACCTGCGGCGATCATGCCTGGGCCAGCCGTGGTTGCAATGGTCAGTGCGCGTACAAAGTCGCGGCGGTTGAGAGGCTTGTTGCTGGAGTGCCCCTCAAGATTCGTCGCCTGGTCTTCAGAATGCATATTCTTGACTCCTCCACAAAACATGTCTCTTCCCTGGTTTTGGAACAGACAGTTGAGAACAGACTATTTTCCGGTCCATTCCACGGAAGCTTCATAGCCCTCCGTCCGGGCAAATAGGATCGCATGGTCGAACTCCGAAGAGTCGAGCATCCTGTTCAGCCTTTCGAACAGCGGTATCGGTGCGAACGTTCGATCGCCTCCCATTGCTTTGCCTGTGCGCGCGTTCAGCATGGCTGGCCACTTGCCGTCGCTTCCCTGGAGCGTCGTCAAAATGTGTGCTACGTGCAGCACCGCGCTCCTCAATGTCGTGTCCTCTTCCGTTACCTGATCCAGCAGGCTCTGTAGAGTACCGATAAGCCAGTCTAACGGCAGGCTCGTCTCCCCGTCTCGTTGCAAAGGGAAGTTACAGCAGTACCAATCGATATCCGACCATGTGTCGAGATCAGCCATTACGGACTCGGGTTCGGATTATAGGCTCCCGCGGGAGATGCGGCGCCCTGCGGACCGGCCAGGTCGATATGCTTTTGCAGTTCATCCTTTACCGGCGCGAAGTAAGCATCCTTGCCCAGGTCTTTGCGGATATCCCAATCGCCCCGGTAGAAGCCATCCATCGGACGCTCTTTTGGCTCCAGGAAGATTCCCGGATCGCCAGGTTTGTCCTGCTCGCCGCGATCTTCCTGGAAAGTGTAGACGACGATGGAGTGGTCCGGCAACACAGGGCAGTGATATTCGCAGATTCCGCATCCGGTGCACAGCTTTTCATCCACCGTGGGAACACGCTTCACACGTCCCTTGTTCCCCGCAGCCGTGAGCGGCAGATTGGGATCCTTTGGCAGCGTATCGTCGAAGGTGTCCTTGAATATAACGGCGGAGTAAGGGCAGACCTCGGCGCAAACGATGCAGTCTCGCCCACCGTTCCAGGCGACGCAGGTCGAGCGATTTACGTTGGCCAATCCCATTTTAAGCTTGTATCGCTTGTCCTGCCAGGTGAACGGCCGGATCGCGCCCGTCGGACACACGTCGCCGCAGCTGGTGCATTTTTCGGCGCACGGCCCCACGCTTGGAACAAGGATCGGAGTCCATACCCCTTGCAATCCGGTTTCAAGGAAAGCCGGCTGGAGCGCATTGGTCGGACACACCTTCATACATTCGGCGCAACGGGTACATGCACCGAGGAATTCGCTTTCCGGAAGCGCGCCGGGCGGCCGCATGGATTTGTTGTTGTGATGGTAGCGGCGCATCGATCCCTGGTAATCGCTCGCGCTTGCCTTCGCGGCGGTTCCCCACAGCATCCCCGCGCCTACGGCCCCAATGACCCGACGGCGGCCCAGATCGATCACTGTCTGAGGTTCCGGACGCGGCGCGGTTCCCTTTGCGGCCATTCCCAACGCTTCTTTGATGCCGGCCGGGACCTTCGCTTGAATCTGAATCACGTCGGTCGGGCAGATCGTTTCGCACCGGAAACACTGGATGCACTCGCTGATGCTGTGCATCTCCTCCTGGGTCGCCTTCTTGTCCAGGTTGTCATAACATCCCATGCGCGACTGCAGTTCACACTTCTTACAGTGGATACAGCCATCCATCTGGATATAGTGACGCAGCCAGGAAACGCGGGAGATCACCGCGAGAAGGCCGCCGTAGGGGCACAGGTTGCGGCACCAGAAACGCTCCTGATAACCGGAAAGCGCGATGACTCCGATGAACATGATCAGCACGGGAACGCCGTTCCAGTAGCTCAGGTTCTGCATGTGGAGGCGATCCAGATTGCCACCCATGTTGTAGACGAGCGTTCCGCCTCCAAGATGGTCGAAGGTGTTTAGAAACCCGTTCCAGATCAGGGCGATCGGCTCGTAAAAGCAAAACGAAAACGTACGCGTGATCAGCGAGATGGGATCTCCGAATGTCAGCACATCGACGCCAAAAACAATCGCGCCCAACCCCACCAACAAGTAAATGTACTTCCAGTTTCGGAAGCGGCGGGTGTCGCTTCGCTTCTTCTGATAAAACAGTTTTCCTTTTCGGAAGAGAAGGGTGTCCCCAATGTCGATCGCGGTCCCCAGGGGACAGATCCACCCGCAGAAGATTCTTCCCCCCCACATGGTAAGGAGCAGGATGAAGATGCCCGGACCAAGCACATACACCGCAAGATGGTGCG
This sequence comes from Chthonomonadales bacterium, assembly GCA_038231675.1. Lineage (GTDB taxonomy): Bacteria > Armatimonadota > Chthonomonadetes > Chthonomonadales > Chthonomonadaceae > JBBRKX01. The sequence goes on from JBBRKX010000474.1 coordinate 3,759, forward strand.
ACGCCAGGGAGTTCTTCAGGGTGTTGAGGAAATCCATCCCCATGAACAGGTTCACCGGAATACCGGTCCAGGAGTGGCTATTCGCGGTGGTTAGAAAAAAGAAAACGACGAACATCAGGAAGCATATGATCTGCACCGTGCGCCGAATCAGGACGATTCGATGCGCCGCCTTGTTGCCCGGCGCCTCTTTCATTCTGCGCTTCTGCTCGGCCGTAAACTTCGCCTGCCCGCCCTGTCCGCCAACATCCTCTTTCGGGATAACGACGGCGTCGGATTTACGCACCACGGGGGCATGCTGAACGATTCCGATATCGGACATGCGCACGAGATTATTTTGAGATGGACGACGTTTGCCTGCTCGGCCCAGTCCACCTGGAAATGGCTGCGGGATATCCGCCATGGAACTATCTCCTGATTTCGGATGCGCAACACACCACTTTGATAGGCTTGTTGCACTGTAACTTCACAAATTCACTTACCAAAAGATGAGATTCAAAGGAATACGAAACCCTGGAATAACATCCTCACCAGTCAAAGTATCCGTCGCACTGAGTTCTTGGATACCTGTGCCCGCACGGTGAACGCTCACGATCTGACGTTTGGGATCAATTTCCCACACGATCTGCACACCCGCTCTGGTCCAGCGCCTGACCTTTGCTGCTACTTCCCTCGTGGTATCTCCCGGTGATCGCGTTTCGATAACGGCATCCGGTACGATGCGCCCAAAGCCAACAGGGCTCAGTTCCAGCAGGCGATGTTTCGCAACAAATGCCCAGTCCGGCGCCAGAACAGTGTCCGGATTATGCGCAATCCAAAATCCTGTTTCCGCCGTGAAGCATCTGCCTAGATCGTTTTGAAAGACAAATACCGTCAGAAATGAGGATAGGACACCACTAACGTAACCATGTTCGATACCGGCAGGAGCCATGGGCCGCAATTCTCCCCGAATCAATTCGTAACGATGCTCCTGGGAAGAAAGCCGCTCCAGGTCACCAGCAGTATGCAGTGGACGATCTGAAGCAAATACCACGCTCATGGTTCACCTCGGCACTTCCATATAACATTAAGCGCCCTTCGGGCCGGCGATCTCTTTGATATTAAGTTGGCTGGTGTCGATCTGACCGCGTCCAAGGCTGTTTGCGAGCACCAGATGGTTCACATCCCCTGGAGACACGTTCTTGACTGTCAGGAACTGGCAG
>JBBRKX010000475.1:0-4955 GCA_038231675.1 Chthonomonadales bacterium
CGTCGATTTCGACCATGCCTATCAGTTGATCCTCGCGCTTGGAGGGATTCCCTGTTATCCGACGCTCGCGGACGGAACAGCGCCTCTCTGTGGATACGAAGAGTCGATCGAGGGCCTCATTGCCGACCTGAAGGTGCGTGGAGTGCATTGCGCGGAGTTCATCCCCAACCGGAACACGCCGGAAACGCTTTCGCGCTATGTCCACGCCATGCGCGATGCCGGCCTCTTCGTGACCGCGGGAACCGAGCACAATACGCTGGACCTGCTGCCGATCGCGCCGACCTGCGTGGGAAGTGTTCCGATTCCGGACGATATCCAGGAGATATTCTGGGAGGGAGCGTGTGTCGTCGCCGCCCATGAATACCTGACCCTGCAGGGCTTGCCGGGATTTGTGGATGCCGAAGGCAACCCCAACGCTTCCTATGTCCCCGCCGACGAGCGTATCCACTCCTTCCGCAAGCTGGGCGAAACGCTCATCGCGCAATATCGAGAAAAGACCGCTTCCGGCGCTTAAGTGCCGGAAGCGGACTTTGCCGCGCTTCTCCTACATCCAGCTTAACGCCTGCTCCACCCATCCATGCAGCCCGTCCCAGTAGCCATTCTGGTCCGGGCGCTGGATGGGCAGGTCACGCGCGATCATTTGCAATCCTTTGATCGCAAGGCGTGGGGCAAAGTCTCGCCTGCTGACGCCCCGACGCCATAGAAACTGCTCCACGAAACCCGTATGCACAAATGGGTAGCAGTCGTATACCCACACCATCGCCAGCCCTAACAGCGGATCGCCCAGGTGACCGAACGGAACTGCGATCTCCGCAATCGGGTTTTCCTGATAGCACGCATCTCCCGGCCAGCCCAGCGGTTCATTGAATGGAGCCGTAGCGGGATGTATCCGTGCGAAGTTCGGGAAGAAATGAAGATAGTTTGTAAAGACGAGCGCATCCTGAATGTCCGCTGCCATCGCACGGGTTTTCGCGAGGGCCGCAAGGAACCACGGATCGCGCCTCCATGCAGGAATATCGGCGCTTGCCTCGGCGAGCCAGGGATCGGCGTTCCATTTGTCCGCATCCAGGATCAAGTCGGCCTCGTCCAGCAGCGTACGGCGGGGGAGTGTCGCCCCAATAGGGTCGGCAAGAAGCGCCGCTGTCGCGCCCTGTAACGTGTCGATGGCTTCAAAGGCGCGTTCGGTCGCCAGTCGAATACGGTGTGGCGTGCCGCCCAATGCCCACAGCAGCAGGTTTTCGCCGCGTGGTGTTTCGCACAGAGTCAGATGGCGGCCGCCCGCCGGATCCGGAATGGGGCCGTGTACGATGCGAGGGCCGGGAATGCCCAATCGTTCCAACACGGCGATCAGTTCGGCACGGTTCGGGTCGATGTCGCCCCGGAAGTCCATGGTCTTCTCGCGGCGGTCGGGAAGGACAAAGCGCACACGAGGCGTAAATGGCATCCACGGTTCAGGATCGTTCTGGATAGCCAGGATGCGGGCTCCCGGATAGGCTGCCTGGAGAAGAGATTTCTGGTTGGCAGGCAGGGGGATCGAATCGGCGGTCATAGGTTTCCTTTGTTCGAACAGGGCGTGCAGGTCCGTTCTCAGGCGGCGTTTGGCGGCCATCAAGCGGCTGCGGACGGTGTTGACCGGAATTGCGAGGAGGGCCGCCGTTTCCTCCAGCGACCATCCGCCCTCATAGTGCAGAAGCAACGCCGCGCGATGGGCATCGGAAAGATGCGCGACGGCGTTGCGGATCACAAGGCGCTCCACATAATTATTATCCTCGCTCGCTTCTGTTGCCGGGGAGATCGGCTCTCCCAGCCGTCGCGTTCCGCGCCGACGGCGGTAATCGGCGCAATGCGAGAGCGTGATATTGCGGAGCCAGGCCGAAAGCTTGCCTGGTTCGCGCAAATGCGGGAGCTGGAGCAGGGCATAGACGAGCGTTTCCTGGGCCACATCCCTGGCATCGTCCACGTTGCGCAGCGCTCCATAGGCGACACGGAACACCATGGGACGATAGCGCTCGGTCAATCGCCCGCCGGCCAATCGATTGCCCGCCATGGACTGGCGTATCAGTTGTGAGTCCGTTTCTTGTAGCATCGATAGTAGGGCGCAGCCGGAAGGCCAAAGAGACCACGGCTTCAGACAAATATTTGTCCGCGTTGAAATCCGGGAAGAACCTGATCGCCGTACACTGTCACCAGACCATCGGCGGGCAGTATATCGACGCCGGCATCACAAAAGCGACCGAGTAACCAGCAGGGAGCATGGAAGGCAATCATGCAGACGATCGGAGAAAGAGATAAATGAGGACGGTCAGGGTTCACCTATTCCGATGCTTCGCTTAAACCTGAAACCATTGCTTTCTCTCGCCGCAGTCATCTGCGTGATCTGCCTCGCGGTGTGGCTTCTGCGTCCCACATCGTACGCCGCCACGGAGCGGATGGAGCCGATCCGCGCCCTCCCGCGAGGTCAGGTGCGCGGCGACCTCACGGTGTGGAGCTGGAATACCGCGGCCAAAAGTCTCCAGCGGCTTGCTCCCATCTTTGAGAAGCAGGACCCGTATGTCCATGTCCATGTCGATATGACCGGGGCGAGCATGCAGACGCGCCTGATGCTTTCCCTGGCTTCCGGGGTGGGCGCGCCCGATGTCTCGCAATTCCAATTGACCGAAGCCCCCCACTACATCGCCACGGGCAGCCTTGCCGACCTGACTCCCGTCGCGGCGAAATATCGCGGCATGTTCCCGGCCTCGCTCTGGGACAACTGTATGCTGAACGGACGCGTCTATGCGATCCCATGGGACATGGGGCCGTGCGCCATCTACTATAAACGCGACCTTTTTCAGCGGTATGGGATCGACGCGTCGAAGATCGACACATGGGACGATTATATCACGGCGGGCAAAGAGATCCTTCGGAAATCCGGAGGGCGCACAAAGATGCTGCCGCTTGGCTCCGACGGTTTGCGGGGCATGTTCGAGCTTTTGATTCAGCAAACCGGCGGGCAGGTCTTCGACGATCGGGGGAGGATCGCCGTGGACTCTCCTCAGACCAGACAGGCGCTTGCAATCATTAGGAATTTGCGCCAGGCCGGCATCTGTTCGGATGTGGCCGCTTATAAGCTGGAGTGGATGGCCGGCTTCAACGACGACTCCATCGCCACCTATCCAGGTGCGATCTGGCTCGCCGGAATGATCAAGGACACGGTCGGGGACTTTGCCGGGAAAAAGTCTTTGTGGGGCGTTTTCCGTCTGCCCGCAGTTGCTGCGGGCGGTCTGCATGTCGCCAATCTCGGCGGTTCGGTGCTGGTGATACCGGCGCAGTGCCGGCAGAAAGAGGCCGCCTGGGCCTTCATTGAATATGCCCTTTGCACCCGGGAGGGCCAGGTGGCGCAATATCGCAACATGAGCCTGTTCCCCGCGTTTCTTCCCGCCCTGCAATTGCCGGCTATGGACCAGCCGGACCCGTTTTTCGGCGGACAGCGCGTTACGCGCCTTTTTGCTACCGAGGTGACCCGGATCCCACGCCTCAATCGAACCCCTGCCTGGAACGAAGCAATCAACTATCTGCAGCAGGATTTAAGCCACTGGAGCGCAACGGGGATGCAGAGCGACGGCTTTTTCGAGGAACTGAAAACCAAGCTGCATCGAAGATTGGATGTTCCGATCGCTCCGAAGGTGGGGTCCATCGACGTATTGCGAGGAACGCAATGAGTGTTGCTCAGACTTCGGCCTGGCGCTCCCAGCTCCGACGCTATCGCCATTTCTATCTTTTCATCTCTCCATTCTTTCTGCTCTTTGCCGTCTTCGGACTGTATCCACTGCTCTTCTCGCTCTACCTGAGCTTTGTGAAGTGGGACGGGCTGACGGCGATGCGGTGGGTCGGACTGGGGAATTTTTCGGCGATGCTGGACGATGAGATCCTGCGACGAGCGCTCTGGAACACGCTGGTGATCGGGCTGCTGTATGTCCCGCCAATGATGATCCTTGCGTTCCTTTTCGCCCAGGTGCTGAACCATCCGTGGCTGAAGCTGAAGGCCTTGTACCGCGCCGCCTTCTTCCTGCCGTGCGTTACCCCGATGGTGGTCATCGCCATGGTATTCAGCTTGATCCTCAGTTCGGAAAAGGGGGTCCTGAACTATGGGCTTTCCCTGTTGAGCGACGCGATGCCGTTTCTCCACCTGCATCCTATTCCCTGGCTTGTCAGCGAAAACTGGTCCAAGGTCTCCGTGGCGATGCTTGTGTTCTGGCGCTGGACGGGATACAACATGGTGCTGATGCTCGCGGGGCTGCAAGGGATTCCCGCCGATTACTACGAGGCGGCGGAGGTGGACGGAGCGAAGCCCTTGCATCAGACGTTTTTTATAACCCTTCCGCTGATGCGTCCCACCTTTCGATTTTGTGGGCTGCTGTCTCTTCTGGGGACGCTCTACATGTTCGACGAGATCTTTGTGCTCACTTCCGGCGGGGGCCCCGGAACGTCTTCCACGAATTTCGGCATGTACCTATTTACGCTCTCCTTCACGGATTTCAAGTTCGGATATGCCTCGTGCGTCGCGTATACCGTAGCGATCCTTGTCTTCGCCGGGACTCTGGCGGTAAATCGCCTCAGCCAGCGCGATACGGAGGGCGGATAGCAATATGTTCCCCACGCGAAAATTCCGTACAACCGTCCGCCGTGGGGCGCTCTATGTCATCCTGACTCTGCTGGCCCTGCTCTTCATGTTCCCGTTCTACTGGCTCATCGTTTCCGCTTTCAAAACGCAGGCCCAGATCTTTACGATGCCTCCACAGTGGCTGCCGCATCCCGCGACAGGCCACAACTTCGTCGAACTGGCGCACGAGACGAATCTGCTGCGCGCCTTCGTGAACTCCGTGATCAATTCCGCGGGCCATGTGCTGCTATCCCTGTTTCTCTGCTCGCTGGGCGGATATGCATTCGCCAAATTTCCGGGCGCTCCGGGGCAC